>JAAEPA010000603.1 GCA_024222475.1 Gammaproteobacteria bacterium
TATACCTGTGATGTAAAATGATTGCATTCCTTTCCAAGGGGGCTGTCGGATTTAGGCGATCGTGGCGAGGGAAAGACGGTTTGAGGCCGATTTTTCGATCCTTTGAGGCGAATAGCCTTAGCTATTTAACGAAAAGGATAGGGAAATCTGTCCAAATCCAGCTTTGCCACAGTAGATCAGCCCTAAGTCCGACAGCCCCCTACAACTTGGAGCCGTAGAAACCATGAGGCTAGGCATAGATTTGGGGGGCACGAAGATTGAGATCATTGCCCTGGCTGCAGACGGCAGTGAGAGACTGCGCCGCCGCGTGGCGACACCCCGTAATGATTATCGGTGTACCTTACAAAGAATAGTGAATATCGTCGATGAAACAGAGAAAGAGCTGGGGGTACAGGGCAGCATAGGGATAGGTACTCCAGGTGCGATCTCGCCCATCACTGGATTGCTAAAAAACGCCAATTCTGTATGGCTAAATGGCCGGCCCTTTAAGCATGATCTTGAATTGTTGCTTGGGCGAGAGATCAGGGTGAGTAACGATGCCAACTGTTTCGTGCTCTCTGAAGCCACTGATGGAGCCGCCAGGGCTGCCGAGATCGCATTTGGTGTGATTGTGGGAACCGGTACGGGGGCTGGCATTGCGATCCGTGGACAGGTGCTCACTGGTGCTAATGCGATCGCTGGCGAATGGGGTCATAATTCCTTGCCTTGGCCGCAGCATGATGAATCTCCGGGACCACGGTGTTACTGTGGAAAGCGGGGGTGCATCGAGACCTTTCTCTCTGGGCCGGGTATGTCGGCAGATTACTATCGGATTTCGACCTGTCATCTTGATAGCAAAGACATCGTCGCTGCGGCTTTGCGCGGCGATGTTCAGGCCGAGGCCTGTCTACAAGGTTATGAACGGCGAATGGCGCGTAGTCTAGCTCACGTCATCAATATACTTGATCCGGATGTGATTGTACTGGGCGGGGGAATGTCCAATCTCGAGCGGTTGTATCAAAACGTACCCGTATTATGGGGCAAGTATGTATTCTCCGATCGGGTGAGCACCCGACTTGTCCCTGCCCGATACGGCGATTCAAGCGGTGTGAGAGGGGCCGCTTGGTTGTGGGATGACCGTTAAACCTTTGATGGTTAAGTTTTTTACACCCAAGTATTTTCGTGTGGCCTCGAACAAGTTTCGCCAAGTCATTGGGGCTGGTATGCACCATGGATATGTCGCTCAATATATCCTGTTGGGTTTAATAACATGTCTGGTAGCTGCTCTACTGCACCGTGCGCGGTAAGCGGAATTTGGTAGACGAGGATGCTGCTGTTAGCAGCGACTATGAGGGCTAACCGCCGCCTTTCTGATAGTAAAGATTGAATTGCCGAAGAAATTTGTTCTGGGTCTCTCTGTAGATCTCGGAAAAGTCGAATGTTATTTCTGTATACGGGATTTTTAGCAGAACGATTTGGCGTAATTTTTCTGCGCCGACAGAGATTTTGATAAGGCCATCATCAGTGACCACGATGACCTTATCATCGTTAATTTCATAATGATAATCATGCAGGGCGCGGCGTAGGTTGCAGAAAAATTCATCCCTGGTTAACCCCATTTCGCGTATCAGTATTTTGTCGTCGCTATTGTTATCCACCTGCAATGGGTGGCCAGATGGCGAGGGTATCACCGAGATTGATTTTCCCGGATTGATCACGATCTGAATCACAGACAAAAATACCATTGATGAGTACTAGATGAGCCTTTTCGTGTGGGATTCGAAAGTGATCAATAATCCAGTTAGGCGTAGCATTTTCAGGTACTTCAATTTCTGCTGCGTTAAATGTAGCTTGGGTAGGCAGCAGATTACTTAATGTCGCGTACAGTTTTAAAGTGATTTTCATCCTCTGCTATGCTTGTCCTTGTGCAGTTGCCAGATACGCTTCCATGATTAACGTAGGGTCATTTGTCAGTTTCTTTTTCCATGTTCCCAGTCTGGTTTTACTCTGGATTAACCCGCGTAGTACGCCGATATGCTGAGTTAGTCCCAAGGTGTTAGCACCGATTAAAACATCTCCCTGAAATTGCAAATTCAAATAACGATAACGGTCAATATCTTTCAGCTCACTACTGTCATCGCCTTGCAATCCTTGCCAGTCGCCGAAGGAACTGGAAATTAATCCAAGCGTATCCAGCACATTCATATTTATGCTACCGCGGTGCAAGTGCTCGGATATTTCCGCCATATTAGTCGCTGCAATGCGCGCGTGTTCAACAGCTGTAGGCTGAATCGCCTGCACGCTGTAATTGCCAGTTGAAAAATCCAGACCCTGGGCTACATCACCTGCCGCATAGATATCCGAGGAGCTGGTTTGTAGATACTCATTGACTAAGATGCCTTGATCGGTTTGTATATCGCTTTGTTCACAAAGATCCATATTTGATCGAACACCCGTCGCGCATATCACCATATCAGCTGGTAAGGTACCGCCGCCTGACATGGAAACGCTTAGCGGAGATTTGCCGTTTTTTTCGATGCTCTTCGCCTGCGCCGAAGTGAATATGGATCGTAGAAATGACATCGGCTTGCTGCTTTTTTCAATGCCCTTAACCTGAGCCGAAGTCAATACAGTCACGCCTTTATTTTCACACCACTGCTTGAGCATAGTGCCGGACTGTTTATTCATCATGCGTGGCACCATGCGGTTTTCCATTTCTACTACGGTGAGCTGAACATTGCGCGACGCCAGTGCTTCCAGAATGATGCAGCCTATAAATCCGGCACCCATTAGCACGACTTTCGCATCGGGTTTCGCCCGGTCAATAATTTGCTTTGCATCAGCCAATGTCCAGCAGGTATACACGCCGGGTAAATCCATGCCTTCAATCGGTGGTTTGACTGGGCTAGAACCGGTGGCAATCAGTAATTTGTCAAATCTGATTTCCTGCCCTGCACTGTAGAATAGTGATTTTTTATCGGTATTAATGGCATCGATACGGGTCCGCAATACCTCGATATTATTTTTCTCAAAATAATTGCTGGATTTTCTGAGATGTGTGCCTGATGCATCTATTTTGCCTTCCAGAAAATAGGGTATTGCCATGCGGGAATAGGGCGGTTCCGGTTCGTCACCGATCAGCGTGATGCCTGATTCAGGCTCAAGTTTCCGCAGAGTTTCGGCGGCGACCACACCCGCCGGCCCCGTACCGATAATGACATGCTTCATACTCATGATGGCAGATCAAGTCGACCGCGAACATCGTCGGTTAGCTGCCCCTCATTTGTCCAACCACGTAATGCATAATATTTAGGCAGCATTTCATCCAACCCGGCAATCTTGCCTTTGGCCGGGCCGACCTTGGCTGCATCTTTTAACAGACGTTTGGGCAGTGAGTCATCCGCACCGGTGAGCCCTGCATTCATGTTGAAATCGCGTTCCAGATTCCACACGCGTTCACCCAACTCAGCTAGTTTTTCCACCGTCCATTCGCCCTCGCAGGCCGCATCAATTTGTGGAGCGATATTATCCAGCGTCCAGGCAAAGGTGGTGAATAAACACAGTCCGGAAGAGTCCACCGCGGCCGTCGCATCCTGAAAGGCAATCACTAGTTCCGGTTTACCGTCTGTCACTAAAGGATCAGTTTTTTCCGGAATACCCAGTACCTCTGATGCCACGGTATAACCACGCAAATGGCAGGCGCCCCGATTGGAGGTTGCATAGGATAATGCCATACCCTGTATGCCACGGGGATCATAGGCCGGAAATTCTTGGCCTTTTACTGTCATAGATAAATCTGGATGACCATATTTTTCACATAAGCGCTTAGAGCCCAGGCCCAGATCCTTGCCAAAACCTTCGCCTTTGCAGACAGCCTCAACTGCCCAGACCAGTGCTTCAGCTGAACCGAATTTTAATTCCACACCTCCGGTGTGTTCTGTCGTGATGGCGCCACGTTCAAATAATTCCATCGCAGCCGCGGCTGTTGCTCCAAAGGTGATGGGGTCAAAGCCGTCTTCATTGCATAGAAAGTTCACATAGGTCAGCGCATCTAGATCATCAATGCCGGTATCCGGCCCCAACGCCCAGGCAGCTTCATACTCTAGGCCGCCGGAACTGCCCCAGTACTCGGGCTTGTTCTCCACCGCGAAATGGCCCTGATCTATTGTGGAAATTCTTCCGCAGGCAATAGTGCACCCAAAGCAAGCGGCGTTGGTTGTCAGGTTGGGTTTGCCGTCTGATTTACGCGGCTCATGCATGGCTTCGCCTGAAACGCTATGCGCACCTTCAAACTGCACTTCTCTCATATTTCGGGTTGGCAAGGCACCGATTTCATTGACCACATTCATCAATACCTGTGTGCCGTAGGTGGGCAGGCCTTCACCCGTGACGGCATTTTCGGCTAGCACCGCCTTGGCCTCTTGCGTGGCCTGCATAAAACGCACCGGATCCTTCATGTTGCCGACGCCTTTCGTACCACGCACCGCGACGGCTTTAAGATTTTTAGAGGCCATCACCGTACCCACGCCAGAACGCCCTGCTGCACGGTGCAAATCATTGATTATGCCAGCATACAAGCAGCCTGCTTCGGCAGGGCGACCGACACAGGCAATGCGGATTTGCGGGTCTTGGTGTTTTTTATGAATCAGCTCGTCCGCCTCCCAGACCGTTTTACCCCACAGGTCGTCAGCAGGTAGTAGTTCTGCCTTATCATTCTCGAGATAGAGATAAACCGGCGAGGGTGACTTGCCTTCAAAAACAATCATATCCCAGCCGGCCATTTTTATTTCCGCACCGATAAAACCGCCGGAATTAGAACAAGCAATTGCGTTGGTTAAAGGTCCTTTGGTGATCACGGAATAGCGCCCGCCAGTGGCTGCCATGGTGCCGGTCAATGGACCAGTGGCCATGATCATTTTATTTTCCGGGCTGAGAGGATCAACCTTTGGATCAACCTCTTCGACAAAATAGCGGGTTGCCAGGCCACGTTGGCCAAGATACTGGGCGGCCCATTCCATATTTAAAGCTTCGTCTTTAGCGGTGCCTTCAGTGAGGTTTACCCGCAGAATTTTTCTGGTCCAGGTCATTACGTCATCCTCCTATTGAACACGTGGTTGATTATCGCTTTTCTCGGCCCAGGTTCGCATACGGTCGAATCCGGTTTCATCGGCGTTAATATAAGTAATGGCTGATGTCGGGCAAGCCTCGGCACATTTGGGATCACCGCCACAAAGATCGCATTTGATCACCTTGCCGGTATCAGAACGATAATTTATCGTGCCGAAAGGGCAAGCGATAGTACAGACCTTGCATCCCACACACACATCTTTTCGCACCTCTTTGGCGCCGGTTTCGGCATTGATCACAATGGCGTCCACCGGGCAGGCTTGCATGCACCAGGCTTCGTCGCACTGGGTGCAGGTGTAGGGCACAAATCGGCCTTCCTGATGAAAAGTGAATACCTTGATACGCGAACGGGCAGGATTAAAAGCGGCTTCGTGTTCAAATGAGCAGGCCATCTCGCACTGCAGACAGCCTGTACATTTTCCAGGGTCAATGTGTAATGATCTTAGCATTACCAACCTCCACTATGGTTCGGGAAAGCGTTGTTAGGTCCATCTTCTAGCATGCTTTCTCGATTGTTATAGTTATGATGAAGCCCTGATCTATTCATCCATGAATGAATCAGAGGCGAGAAACAAAAAGTGAAATTATTGTTTTTATCTCATAAAATCAATAGCGTAACGCAATCGAATTTAGCGATATATCCCTTAGCCGCAGAAGAGTTTAGATGAGACAGACTACCCCAACACAATCATATTAGAATAGTATAGATGCTGGCCAGTAAAAATCTAGGATGGGTGCAAGATAGCTAGCATCATCATCGCTGACAAAATTCAGCAATACATATGCCATTGCATTATATATTTGATTTTTAACTATAAATTAAAATATGCAGGCCTCTCTAAGCCGGCCCGTGTGTCAAATTTGCTACATCTTTGCATCATCTTACTAGATAAATTGGTGTGTTCTGCCTTTGCTCAACGCATGTGGCGGGGTAGTCTAAAAGTAACCGGGGCAGCGTTGAGGGTACCAGCATCTGTGCTATTCTCTGGTAGAGGATTCTTGTCAGGCCATTGATCCTGCGGCGATCGAGCACGGACATTTAGCGAAGGGCAGCATCTGGGTTGTCCAGCGTGATCAAGTATATCGGTGTGGTCCGGGAGCCGATCCATAGCAGGATTAGGCTCAATGGCTGGAAGCAGAAACTCATGCACGATCTGCCCCGCCTTATGGCGACCTACAACGCCAACAAGCCGGTAATATAACAACAGATTTGCGTAGCGCTACGGAATGAGAAGCCCGTGAATCACGGTTTAACACTACCGAGGAGTTTATGAAACATGGCTAACGTCAGTAATACGAGTCGTTTTAATGTCCCCGCGGAAAAGGTTTGGGGGCTGATCGGTGATTTCAATGCCCTGGCTGATTGGCATCCTGCAGTGGAAAAGAGCGAACTGGAGGAGGACGGTCATGTGCGGCGTTTGTCGTTGGTGGGTGGCGGAACGATCGTGGAGAAATTGGAGCGGCTTGATGACGAGTCGTTTCGTTACCGTTATTCGATCATTAACAGCCCCCTGCCGGTGGCCGATTACGTGGCTGAGATTCGCGTAAAAGAGGACGAGTCTGGCGAGGGTTGTGAGGTACAGTGGTCAAGTGAATTCAATCCTTCGGGGGCCTCGGTCGAGGACGCCGAGAAGGCAATCAAGGAGATCTATACCGCTGGTTTTGATAACCTGAAGAAAATCTTTGGTATGTAGGACGATGTGATAAATAGTGAAACTTGGTTCGGCGTAGCGACAGGACACGTTAAGTATCTCCTCATATGCCTGGAAAAATTTACTGCCCGTTCGCTAATTCCGATTTTTTTCGCCATTCTCTTGATGCAGTGGTGGTCCTGTCTTGCCGCCGCTACATCGCAAGGAGACATGGAGGATGGCTTGACAGCGGTTATCGCGGAGATCTTCCCCAGGGCCACCAGGATAGAAGAAAAACAAAAGACCTTTCCAGTAAAGGCGGTGTATCAATTGGGCGAGCTGTTAGGTTACGCCTTCGAATCCAGCGATCTGACCGAACTACCAGGCTTCTCCGGCAATCCCATTGACTTGATGATCGGTTTGGACACTCAGGGACACTACACCGGTGTCAGGGTGTTACGGCATAATGAGCCGGTCTTTATCAGTGGGCTAGGTGAGGGCCCTTTGAGGAAGTTTATCTCCCAATATACTCATCGGTCCGTAGCGGACCGAATAATCGTTGGGGGCCGCAGGAGAGTCGGTGGTGGTGGCGGTGAGGGGCCGGTCTATTTTGATGGCGTCACCAGGGCAACGGTGTCTGTCATCGTGATTAATGACACCGTGTTGACCACCGCGCTTAAGGTGGCGCGCGAAAAACTGGACCAGTTTGCCAGAAGCGCGCCGGCCCGCCCCCGACCGGACTATTTCAGTTTGCTCAGCTGGGAACAATTGCTCGGTGATGGATATATAAGGCGCTGGCGGATCGACAGAGATTCGGTCGAGAATGCATTGGGTTCGCCACTATCTGGCTATGCTGATCAGGGATTTGAAGATTACCAGGATGAAGCGTTCATCGATATCTATTACGGGTATCTCAATGCGCCTATTATTGGCAAGAACTTGCTTGGCGAGCTGGAGTACCGGCGCTTGCTCAATGCCCTGCGCCCTGAGGAACAGGCGCTTGCGGTAATGTCGGTTGGCCCTTATTCTGCCGTGGAAGATGACTTCAAGCGAGGGACGGTACCCTCAAGGTTGTCGGTCACCCAAAACGGCTTACCCATAGACATCCGCGATACCGATTTTTACGGATATCAGGAAATACCTCTCGCGCCCGGTGTTCCCGATTTTACCGATATGCACATTTTCAGGATAAAGACGCAAGCGGGCTTCGATCCGAGTGCGCCATGGTTGCTGAATATGGATGTCAGGTTTAACCGCAATCATCTGGTAGAGGATAGTGTCGTATATAACGATACCTATGCGTTGCCCAAAGCGCTATTCGAAGCTGTAGAAACGAAAGGCTCGATAATGGATTCTCCTCGACCCGTGTGGCGGGGCATTTGGGAGAACCGATTACCGGAGATTGTCATATTACTTTCAGCATTGCTGCTGCTGACGGGTTTACTTTCCTATCGAGATTGGGTAGTAAGACGTGTCCGACATATCCATCGAGTTCGTTGGGCATTTCTGCTTTTTACGTTATTGTTCATAGGATTTTATACGCAAGGGCAGCTGTCAGTCGTCAATATACTTACCCTTCTGCAAGCGCCGTTGATGGGTTTGGATTTTACGGTTTTCCTACTTGATCCGATCATATTTACCCTCTGGGTCTTTACATTCGTCAGCTTGTTTATTTGGGGACGCGGAATATATTGTGGCTGGTTGTGTCCATTCGGAGTATTGCAGGAAATCGTAGGATGGGTAGCGAAAAGGTTCAGGGTTCGACAGCTACGTATCACTCCTGCTCTTCACGGATCTTTATTGCAACTTAAGTACTTAATATTGATCAGCTTAGTAGCCGTGTCTTTATACTCTCTTAGTTTGGCGGAGACCTTGGCCGAGGTAGAGCCATTTAAAACCGCCATTACCCTTTCCTTCGTGCGGTTATGGCCCTACGTAATTTATGCAGTATTGATATTGCTCGCCGGGCTTTTTGTTCACAAATTCTTTTGCCGCTATGTGTGCCCTTTGGGGGCGGGGTTTGCGGTACTCGGTAGACTGCGTGTATTTCAAGGATTGGCGCGCCGAGAAGAATGTGGCAGTCTCTGTCAACTATGTCGACGACGTTGCGATATCGCGGCCATACCTAAGGATGGCAGCATAGATTACAATGAATGCATACTGTGTCTGGAATGTATCGTGATACTCAACGATGAGAAACAGTGTGTGCCAGAGATCCTCGCACGAAAAAAGACGGCACGTAATAAGCGGATAAATGCCTGTGCCGGGGGAGGTACTAAGGAGCCCAGTTTTCAGCAATAAGGGATGCGGGCGAAATAAGATGACCAACTGGCATCGAATATCGACAGTGGAGCAATCCAGATAAGTAAATCATTTCGGTAGTATCCCTAAAAAAGCTGTCACGTACAGTGAGGGGCATATCCCGAAGTCGGCCAGCCATGTGAATTCATTTGGGTTTGGAAGGCGGTAAACCATATTTTTTTAGTTTCCGATAGAGAGTGGCGCGGCTGATGCTAAGACTGGCCGCAGTGTCGGTGATATTCCAGCAATGGCTTGCCAGGGCCATGAGCAGGGCCTCGCGCTCGGCGCTTTCGAGCATGTTGTTGGCATTTTCTGTCGGTTCGGATCCTATGGCCGAGTGCCGTTCTTCTATTAGTATATTCGAGCCTGTTTCGACTTCGCTCAGTGGTTCGTCCTCAGGGCTCCAATCGGTGATCTGAGACGGCAAGTCGGCGAGTCTCACGACGTCGTCGTTGCAAAGGGCAATGGCCACTCGCAACACGTTTTTAAGTTGGCGTATATTGCCTGGCCACGGATAGTCCAGCAATCGCTCTAGAGCCACTTTGTCAAGCGTGACCCGCTCGCCAGAATTGTGTTCTAATGCAAAAAATTGGTATATCAACCGTTCTTTATCTTGCCGGTCACGTAAGTTGGGCAGCGTCAGGTAGAGGCCGTTTAAACGATAATAGAGGTCTTCGCGAAATTCTTCCTGTATAACCAACTGGTTGAGATCGCGATGGGTGGCGCTGATAACGTTGAAATCCACAGCCACGGATTTCTCGCACCCCAGGGGGCAGACCTCTTTTTCCTCGAGGACGCGCAGCAGACGCGATTGCAAATGCACCGGCATATCCCCAATCTCGTCCAAGAACAGTGTCCCACCGTTGGCTTGGATGATCTTTCCTTTCATCCCTTGACGCTTGGCCCCGGTGAAGGCGCCGTGTGAGTAGCCAAATAACTCACTCTCAATCAAAGATTCGGGGATCGATGCACAGTTGATGGCAACGAAATTCTGGTCCTTTCGAGCGCCATTCGCGTGAATAGCCTTGGCGAAGGCCTCCTTACCTGTTCCAGTATCGCCACACAGAAGAACAGGAATTCCTTTGTCTATCACTCGAAGGGCACATTGTATGTTGTGGACCATCTTAGGGTCTTCTCCCGCAATTGCGTTTAGCGAGGGACCATGATAAACGCTTGGATTCGAACTCGCGGGATTGGGCGATACTGGTGGTGGGCTCCAACGCGAAGGTTTTTCCTCTCGCGACAGGGTGGCGAAGAATTGCTTGCCACTTCGTACTTCACGGATGTGCCAGACATTCTTTATATGTTTGGAGGTGCGAAGTTCTAATGTGGATGGTGAGGTATCTAATACCTCGTTGATGGACCGGCCTACCAGGTCGGCGCGTCGCAGTTTTCCCAATAGCTCAAGGGCATTGTGATTTACGGACAGAATTTTTCCTGCTTCGCTTATCGCTAGCACCGCGTCATTGTGCAGACCGACGCATTCGTGTTGAGAATGAAAATGTAGCAGGTATTCATTTCGGTACTCAGTCAAGAACAGAGACCTCTCGATCAAGCTGGCAGAAATCCTAACCAGGGCTTGGATGTGGGACTGACTGGGCCGGGATTCTCGGCAATTGGCTGAGGAGGAGTCGAGTACCGCTAGAAGCTCTCCCATAGGGCTCAGGATTGGGGAGGCGGAGCAACTCAGTTTGGTATTGCAGCTGCGAAAGTGGTCGTTACGGTGGATAGTCACTGCCTTTCTTTCCGCTATGCAGGTGCCTATGCCATTGGTTCCTTCATTTCTTTCGCTCCAATCGGCACCCAGCCATAAACCTGCCTTGCGAAAATCCTTGTCCAGGGTCGGATCGCAGAGGCGGCTGATAATGATGCCCTCGGCATTGGTAAGCAATATGGCATAACCAGAGCTGGAGATCGATTTAAAAAGGTTTTCGATCTCCAGCCGCGCGATGTTAAGTAATGCGCCCGCCTTTTCCTGGTGTTCTTTCAATGCGAGTGAGTCGAGTACGGATGGGGTGTGATTTTCCGCCGGGTCGAGTCCATAGGCCTTGATACAGCGTTGCCAGGAATCTGTAACTAGTGGTAATTTATGTCCGTTTAGCGATGTTTTTCCGTAACAGGGCGACTTGAATACTAGATTCGCATGATTCGTGGAATTATCGGGTCGCATGTTCTCCAATCTCCTGATTGATGTGCGCCAATTATTATTTTGTATGGCTGTTTGGCGTTAATGGTCCATTTTATATCCACTTCCAAGCGTAAGAATACATTCAATAGCCGCAAGATCCAAATGGGATTAGCAGTAAGGTTCTGTATCGTAATATCTAGGAGGGGGTTAGGTAACCAGTTTGATTTCACATCCGCACCTATAAATTGTCGTTTTCAACAGTCCTATTCGCTGTTTCATTTGGATCTGTTACAGATATGTTGCGATACTGAGACTAAGCCTATCTTCTTGGTGTGTAGGCCACCGCAGATGACGTCGATTTGATTAACTACATAACCTGCTTACTAAAAATGGGTCTTAACTCAGGTATGATTTTTCAAGTGCTGCTAATGTATTGATGGAAAGAAGTATTTACCGAATTGACTGAAGAATTGGATTATTGCGTCCCGCAAATCAATGAACGTATGCAGGCTGTGAACGGGGCTCAGTCGGTCTCCCAAAAGGCATTTGGCATTCTTGTTGCTTTCTCCCCTATGACTATGGGTGGCTGCGATACAGGCATCCAAGTCATATAACCAAGTCATATAACCAAGTCATATAACCAAGTCATATAA
>JAAEPA010000604.1 GCA_024222475.1 Gammaproteobacteria bacterium
CTTTCCTGTTCCACTTTCTCCGAGCAGGAGGACATTGGCCATGTCCGCTTGTCCGACCACATCTACCAGGGACCCCACTTTTTTCATCAACGGGCTCTGGCCGATGATGTTTTGTTCCTTGTTCTTCTGTTCGGAGAGGAGCCGCAAGGATCGGACTTCCCGTTTCAGGGCGGTGACTTCCAGGGCTTTCCCGATGATGCGCAAAAGCTCTTCGGGGTTGAAAGGTTTGCGGATGAAATCAAATGCGCCGAGTTTCATGGCCTCGACCGCACTTTCAACAGACCCGAAACCGGTCATCATGATGACAGCTATTTCGGGTTCGATCTCTTTGATCCG
Organism: Gammaproteobacteria bacterium; assembly: GCA_024222475.1. Lineage (GTDB taxonomy): Bacteria > Pseudomonadota > Gammaproteobacteria > JAAEPA01 > JAAEPA01 > JAAEPA01. The sequence continues at coordinate 337 of JAAEPA010000604.1, forward strand.
GCGCAATACCTCCACGCCGTCCAGGTCCGGTAACCTGAGGTCGAGCAGGATCAGGTCGACGACCCCGGCCATCAGCACCTTGAGTCCTTCCTTGCCGGTATCCGCTTCGATGGGTGTATACCCTTCCATGGCCAGCTTCTTGGTGAGCGGCCACCTTACCAGTCGTTCGTCATCAATTATCAATATTTTGTCTTCAGTCATTGAATCAATCGCCCAATCGTGGTATTCACTGTCCCGCGGAGGAACGCTTCATTATTAGTATCGGTCCTTAGCGCAAAAAATTCAATCTTATGATCATCCTAACCCGGACGAGCCGGAAAAGGTTAAGACGGCGTGGCGTTTGCGCCTGGCTCGTCCGGGTGCTATCAGGTGTCAGGTATCAGGTGTCAGCTATTTCTTGCTTGGCTGATACCTCCCAACTGATTGGAAGCCCCAAGGCCGAGATCAGCAGGCTCCAAATCCCGTCTAGGGCGTGCACCTGATATCTGACGCCTGAC
>JAAEPA010000605.1 GCA_024222475.1 Gammaproteobacteria bacterium
ATGAGGCTCGAGAATTTGAGTAGATGAAATAACAGGGGAGTAGAAATGTTGTAGGGTAAGTTGCCGATGATTCTCAATCCGCCACTTTCAGGGGCCAAACGGGTGAAATCAAAACGCAGTGCATCCTCATTATGGATGACGAGTTTACCTCTGTCTACACATAAAGAGATTAACTGAGGAATGAGATCTCTATCGAGTTCCACGACTTCCAGGCAGTCCGCGCGTTCCAGCAACGGGCAGGTGATAGCACCTAATCCGGGACCGATTTCAACCATGGTCTGAGCCTTGTTAGGGGCAATGCAGTCGACGATTTTTTCAATGATGTTCGGGTCGCATAAAAAATGCTGGCCGAACCTTTTCCTAGGACGATGAATCAAGGGTTTACCCTGCTATTGTTTTAATATTTCGAGGAACACACAAATCCAGACCGTCAGATCCTGATCGATACAAATCCTCATCCTGGTATCGGTTCAAAAAACAGTTATCGAGTATACTGTCCCCGCAATTCCGAGTTCCCGCGTAATTCCGAGTCCCCGGAACTTCTATCCAGGTGAAGAAAAATATACGCTGGATTCTATTAGTGTTTCCCCAACACCACACTATTTTTCCAACCCCTCAATCAAATGCACTTCAGCCGTCCTAGCCAATTCTAAAATAGAATCTTCTGAGGCAGCCAGGTGACTAAGCTGACTCGTTGATGCCAGCATCGCGTATCCATGCACTAGTGACCATGCTGTTAGCGCCAATACCCTGGCATCACCTTTTTTAAATACGCCGGCCTGTTGTCCGTTTTTAACAATCTGTACAAGTCCATTAAAGGCTGCATCTGAGGTTTGCTTGATTAGTTCTTCATCATTGCTCAATTTCCATGCGCCGCCAAACATCAGGTTGTGCATCTGTTTGTTTTGAATCGCCCGACTGATATACGCCACCCCCGCTTCTATTAATTGGTCTTTAGGGGCATTGGGGTTCTCTATCATTACCTGCTGTAAAGAACCGGCTAATTGGGCAAACCCCACTTCAGTAATGCCTGCCAACAACGCATTTTTATCCTTAAAGTGCCGGTATGGCGCAGTATGGCTGACGCCGGTCTGTTTTGCTACTTCACGCAAACTAATACCAGAAACACCTTTTATTTCTATAAGTTGAGCTCCCGCTTCTATTAATGCCTGGCGTAGATTGCCGTGATGGTAGGCGGGTGTTTTAGTCATATAAGCTCCTGTGGATCTCGTTCATCAGCTGGGAAATTCCGGGGGGCAACCATGGGCCCGGTAAATTTGAGGGGAAATTTTAAAACTACATGTTGACAATGTCAACAATATGTATGCGATGTAAACATCGAGGCTTCGGATTAATCACCAAACAGGAGAAAAGCCATGAAATCAATCACTCAGATAAGTTCATGTAGTCAGCAAGAAACCTGCACCGCTGCACAATACCTGGCCTACCCGCTTACCCTGGGGCTTAACTTTTCATTAGTTTCTTTGTCGCACTGATCAGCCTGGCAATACCGGAACAACTGCTGCCGTACCGAAAAGATTGGTTGGCCAACAATCGTGACTGGGCGATTATGGTATCTACTGTCTCATTAACGGTGTGGTTGACAATGCTGCAAAAATTATCGTTGCTGCTATCGCGATTTGCTTGGCACCGGCAGCAAGTATCGAAAGCCCTTTTGTGAAATAGGTGTAACCCACCAAACGCGTAAGCCCCTGCAAATATTGAAATTACCTTCCATGGCGCTGGATTCCCGCCAATCCGTGGCGGGAATGACGATATGCCGTATTGTTTTGTGTCGTCATTCCGGCAGGGAAGCCGGAATCCAGAGACCATGGATGGCAAAGCCGGCACATTTTATGGAAGTCGGATTTCTATCAGCGGGTGACGGGTTACACCCTTGTGGAATAACAATGCTTCGGAATGCGAATGAAATAACTTCCCTAACTGTCACTTAACACGAGATACAGAGAGTAACATCAAAGATGCAGGCTTCAACTTCGAACGAATCGACAGACCCTACTCTACCGGCGGCCTACCGATTGTTTCACCAACAATAATTGGGATTGCCAGGCTGAGTAAATGAATCAATATCGAAATACATGAAACCAAGCATTCTAGACATTGCTTTTATATTCCTAATAAGTATTTTGATCTGTTCATGTTCAACAACAGTTGTATTACCCGAAAACGATTCACCAACGACAAAAATGTATCTGCTTAAATATACAACCTGGGGACATCATTCATTGGCGTTCTACCAGGAAGGTAAATTAATAGAATATACGTTTGGTGACTGGGAGTTATTCGCATTAAATAAAAGAGATGGCTGGACAGCATGGAAAAACATGACTTTCTTAACGCAAGGGGCATTAGGGAAAAAAGTTGTGAGCTGGTCACCCGGCCAACCCATCTGCGAAAACTTTAGAGATTGTGATGTAGCCGTCGCATTTCAGGCACCAGAAGAAAAAGTAACTGAGTTGTTTATAAAACTACAACGGATATATGCTGAAAATTCTGATAGTGAGATCTTCAACCAGGAAGAAGGCATTTACTTTGTGAAATATGATAAATCATACTGGAGCTTCCATAACTGCAATCATGAGATTGCAGATTGGCTAGAACAGTTGGGTGGAGAGGTGTCAGGTAAGATATTCTACGAGCCTGATTTTGTAGGGGGGATGACTCCAAAGCAGGATTTATCAAAATAAGGGCATAACTTTTCACCACCAAGAAAGGACGATTCTGGGGACAGTTCTCGCATTGTTGCATCGGTCAAATAGGCCGATATCCCGGTAGCAAGATATTACAAAGCTAGAACTGTCCCCAGAGGCGTCCCATCCCAGGAAGTCCCTAATCACGGCGCAGGTCGTCGGTAACGGCTATCGGGGTAGGAAACCTAAGTACGATGATGTAGGAGGACGCAATAAAAGTGAGGACTGTACTGAGCTGGATGAGATAGGAGGCCCGGTGCCCAATGATGCCATGATCCAGTGCAAGCATGGCGATCAGTAGAGAAAATTCACTGATCTGGCCTAGGCGAAACCCGATCTCTCTTGATCTTTGCGCAGATTCCCCCGATTTTTGTAACAGTACTTTGAATACTATCGGTTTGAGGATCAGAACCGTCGCCGCAATGACCAGTGCAGGGATCAGCACATCCATCAGGATTTCCAGATTTAAACTCGCACCTAAGCTAAAGAAAAAAATAACCAGGAAAAAATCTCGCAGGGGGCGAAGGCTGTCGGCGATAAAATCAGAGATTGGACTGGTGGCAAGGGCCACACCCGCGATGAAGGCCCCGATTTCATGAGAAAGCCCTACCGCCGCGGCTAATTCCGCCATCCCCAGGCACCAGCCGATGGCCAGCAGGAAAATATATTCTTGGATCTTATCGAAGCGTGAGATCAATGTAACAAGAACATAACGCGAAAAAAGTAAGGCGAATAGAATGAGCCCCGGCAGGGAAAGTAACAGGAGTAGCAATTCTAGAGTCGCAAACTGCGCGCGTCCCGTGGTCTCCAGTATCAACAAGATGACAATGGCAATGAGGTCCTGCAGTAGCAGGATGCTGATGATTACCTCGCCGGTGCGTTTATGGTGGAGCACGGTGAGGGGTAGTAGCTTCAACCCGATGATGGTGCTGGAAAACATGAGGGTCCCTCCGATGATCAGGTTTTCGCTCCAGGAAAAGCCCAGCAGCCAACCCGTAGCCGCACCGATCAAGGCAAATAACAGCGAGCTCAGACCCGTGATCAGGGTGGTCTCTTTGACCAGGGCAAGCAGTTTTTGGGGGTATAGATTGAGACCAAGAAGGAATAGCAGGAACATGATGCCGATGTGGGCGATCTCTTGGGTGACTTCGGAATCTTCCACCAGGCCGACACCGAAAGGTCCGATGACAATCCCTAACAATATATAGGCCACGATCATGGCCTGGCGGGCATACAAGGCCAAGGTGGCCAGTATCGCGGCACCGGTAAAGATCAGAAAGATCGTAAAAACGACGGGATCGCTCTGCATCGTTAGCGTTGAATCAACTCACTTGCGCGAGTAGTTCTATCCAATGTACGACAGGCGCATCAGCCTTGGATTCCAGCTGGAGCTGGCAGCCAATATTTGCCGTGGCTATGAGTTTTGGTTTGGGTCGCTGAAGCTTATTCAATTTGTCTTGTAAGAGTTGCTGCGAGAGTTCTGCTTGCAGAATCGAATAGGTCCCCGCCGAACCGCAGCACAGATGGCCATCCTGTATTGGCAGCAATTGGTAACCGATTTTAGTCAGAATACTCTCAACTATTCCCCCCAACCCCTGTCCGTGTTGCAGCGTGCAGGGTGGGTGGAATACGATTTTTTCAGATTCTTGGTTATCGAATTGGCGAAGGTCTTCTGCATGGATGAGTTCGGCGATGTCCTTGGCCAGCGCGGAGACCTTGATGGCCTTTTCAGCGTATTCCGGGATATCCCTTAGATATCTCTCATAGTGTTTGATGACCATGCCGCAACCGCTGGCATTGGTGACAATGGCCTCGACACCGGACTCAATTTGCGGCCACCAGGCGTCGATGTTTCGTTGCATGAAGCCCAGGGCCTCATCGTCGGCTCCCAGGTGTTGACTCAGGGCTCCGCAACACCCTGCTCTGGGGGCGTGAACAATGCTGATTCCAAGGGCGTCGAGTACCTTTTCCGTGGCGTTGTTGATCGAGGGCGACAGTGCCGGTTGTACACATCCCGCCAACATGAGCACCTTACGCGGATGCTGCCGCGGGTGTTTTACCGATCCTTGGGTCTGCTTGCGACGGGGAATACCGTGCCTGATTCGGTTTGGCAGCAGGGGGCGAATCCTCTGACCCAACCATAATAGTGCTCCAAACCGCTTACTGTAGGGCAGCGTCCATCTCAATGCCAGCCGAATGAGTCGATCGCCTAGGGAGCGAGAGACCCGTTGTTCCATCATGGAACGGCCGATATTCAATAAAGCTCCGTATTCAACCCCAGAGGGGCAGGTGGTCTGGCAGTTCAAGCAGGTAAGGCAGCGATCAAGATGTTGCTGGGTCTTGCGGGTGACCTCATTGCCTTCCAGCATTTGTTTAACGAGATAGATACGCCCACGTGGCCCATCGAGTTCGTCTCCCAGCAGCTGGTAAGTGGGGCAGGTTGCATTACAGAACCCGCAATGCACGCAGCGGCGTAATATCGAGTTCGCCTCCCTTCCCTGTGGGGTGTCTTTAATGTCTTCGGCGAGTTTGGTTTGCATGGCCAGGCACCTAGAGGTTTTTATACATGCGGCCCGGATTAAATATACCCAGCGGATCCAAGGCCTTTTTAATGTTTTTATGCAAGCCCAACAGGGGCGGGGGCAGGGGATGAAATACCTCGCCGGCGCGATCTCCATTTCGAAACAGGGTGGCGTGACCTCCTGCTCGTTGAGTCTGTTCCCGGATCGTTGGGGCGGGCGCATCACTTTTCAGCCACCGCAATCCGCCATTCCATTCCATCGCGGTTTTACCGGGTAGCTTCAAGGGGGGCGTGGCCGGCGGTACCGATAGACGCCATAGCGGGGTGTCATCCACAAAAAAGGTCTCACCTTGTTCGCGAATGTTCCGCCAAAACATCTCACTCCAATCCAGAGGGTCACCGGCGATGGTCTTGGCCGCGGCCTGAACGCCTTGCTCAGTGCCCGAGAGTCGTACATAGAGATCTTTCCCGTCATGCCAGGTGGCTGAGATAGGAAGGGGGCGGGCGGCCCAGGTATTCATGTGCTGGATAGCTGATGCAGCGTCGATGCTCAAAGCGTAGGTCATTTCCCTGGCCGGGCGGGGAGAGACTTTCACAGAGACCTCGAGCAGGACCGCCAGGGTACCCAATGAGCCCACCATGGTGCGCGCCAGATCATAACCCGCGACATTTTTCATGACTTCCCCCCCAAAGTGCAGCCGCTCGCCCTTACCATTGATTAGTGCGGCTCCCAACACATTGTCACGCACAGCTCCCCCCCAAGGCCGGCGAGGCCCCGAGAGGCCGGCGGCCACGCACCCACCTAGAGTGGTTCGGGTGCCGAAGTGCGGGGGCTCAAAGGAAAATATCTGTTGGTGTTTATGCAGTAGTCGTTCCAGCTCGTCCAGTGGTGTTCCGGCTCGCGCCGTAATGACCAGCTCGGAGGGTTCATAGTGAATTATCCCCTGATGGGCGCCGATTTCCAGGGGTCGGCCTTCGACCCTGCGCCCATAGAAGTGCTTGGTATCGCCACCCTGAATGACTAGGGGGGTATTCGTGTTCCTGGCCTCATTTACCGCGCTGATTAGCGCCTTGGTTTGGTCCTGCGTAGGCATCAAAATCGGGGGATGTCGGGGTAAGGTAATTGGCCATCATGGACATGCATGGCCCCAAGTTCGGCACAACGATGCAAGGTGGGGATCGCCTTGCCGGGATTTAGCAATCCCTGGGGATCGAATGCGGCCTTGACAGCGTGGAACTGGCTGAGTTCCAGATCTGAGAATTGCACACACATCTGATCGAGCTTCTCCATCCCCACGCCGTGCTCACCAGTGATGGTGCCGCCTACTTCGATACAGAGTTCCAGTATCTTAGCCCCCAATTGCTCGGCTTTTTCAAGTTCCCCGGGGATGCTGGCATCGTACAGAATCAGTGGGTGCAGATTGCCATCACCGGCGTGAAACACGTTGGCTACTCGAAGACCAAACCCCTCCGACAGCGCCTTGATGTGCTGGAGTACTGGTGCCAGATGCTGTCGTGGGATAGTTCCATCCATGCAGTAGTAATCAGGTGAGATCCGGCCGATCGCCGGAAAGGCCGCTTTGCGTCCATGCCAGAAGATGGCCCGCTCGGCAGCGTCCTTGGCGGTGCGCACCTCAGTCGCTCCATGGTTGAGTAATAGTTGTTCGACGTACTTGATTTGGATCTCTACCTCCTGTTGCGTGCCGTCCAATTCACAGAGTAAAATGGCCCGGGCCTGGGTGGGGTAACCGGCGTGTACAAAACTTTCCGCCGCCCTGATGCTAAGATTGTCCATCAGTTCCAGTCCGGCGGGAATAATACCTGCACCAATGATCCTGGCGACCGAGTCACCCGCCTTTTGCAAGTCATCAAAGGCGGCGAGTAAAACCTGTGCAGTATCGGGTAAGGGCAGCAACTTAACCGTTACCTCAACGATGATGCCCAATAGACCCTCAGATCCCGTCAACAAGGCCAATAGGTCATATCCAGGGCTATCCATTGCCGGCGAACCGATCGTTAGTAATTCACCCTCGACAGTTACCAGCTTCAAGCCCAAGATATTATTCACGGTGAGGCCATACTTCAGGCAGTGCACTCCGCCGGCGTTTTCGGCAACATTACCCCCGATGGTGCAGGCGATTTGCGATGAGGGGTCCGGGGCATAGTATAGGCCATAGGCAGCGGCGGCCTCAGAAATGGATAGATTGCGAACCCCCGGCTGTACGTGGGCATAGCGATTGTCGGGATCGATTTCCAGGATCCGGTTGAGCTTTACCAGACTCAGCAGTACGCCGTCGGCCAAGGGTAGGGCGCCTCCGGAAAGTCCGGTGCCCGCTCCCCGCGCTACCACGGGAATGCCGCGTGTATGACAGATACGCAGAATGTTCTGGATCTGTTCGATGCAGTCCGGCAAGATAACCATCATGGGCGTGTGCCGATAGGCTGAAAGGCCATCACACTCGTAGGGGTGTAAATCCTCGGCGTCGGTCAGGATCGATGAGCAAGGAAGTAAAGTGCCGAGTTCTTCAGCCAGGGCAAGCGCCTTGGTGGGGGGATCACCGCGGTGCGGTCTAGGTTTACTCATCAGGATATTGAAGGTGGCATGATGAGCGTACTATAGCATTTAATTACTAGAACATTACCCTGAGGATCTCATGGGTTTGATTTTCTTAATCAGCCACAACCGCTAAACGAGTCACGTCTTGATTGTAGAATTATTAGCCATTGCACTGGGTGGCGCCGTGGGTGCCTTGTTGCGTTATTGGGTTTCTTCGGGGGTATACTTCATCTTGGGACGGGATTTTCCTTACGGTACCTTGACAGTGAATGCCGTGGGTTCATTGCTCATGGGCTTACTGACCATATTGATGCTGGAGCGCATGAGCGTCGGACCTGAAATGCGCGGCGCCCTGTTGATCGGCCTGTTGGGGGCATTTACGACATTCTCCACATTTTCCATGGAGACCCTGTTCCTCATCGAGCAGGGGGATGTGTTCAAGGCTGTGTTGAACGTGTTGCTCAGCGTGGTGGTCTGTATCAGCGCGGCATGGCTGGGCCTAAAGATAGGTAGAATGACATGAACGTGACAGTGGCGCGTATCTACGTGACAGAAGGCAAGCATGTGCACAATGCTATTTTCAGTCGCTTGCATGATGTAGAAAAGTTGCGTGGTGTGACTGTTTTCCGCGGTATCAGCGGCTTCGGTAAAAGCGGCAGGGTGCATTCTTCCACGCTACTGGACCTCTCCTTGGATATGCCGGTGGTAATCGAGTTTTTTGACACACCGGAAAAGGTGCGGATCGCGATTGAGAATATCAAGCCCCTGATCAAACCGGGTCATGTACTTACATTTTCCGCCGAACTGAGTTAATCGTGAATAATAATCAGAAATTCCCGCATGCTGGATCCTAAGCGCCTGCGCAGTAATCTACCGGCAACGGCCGAGCTGCTGGCCCGTCGTGGCTATCAATTGGATATTGCTGTCTTTGATCCGCTGGAGCAGGAGCGCAAACAGCTTCAGACCGAGGCCCAAACGCTGCGCAACGAGCGCAATACGCGATCCAAATCCATAGGCCAGGCCAAGGCCCGTGGTGAGGATATCGGTCCTCCGCTTGCTGAGGTGACCCATCTTGGTGAGCGTTTAAAAAGTATTGAGATCCGTTTGCAGGAGATTCAGGGGAAGTTGGAGGATGTACTGTTGGGTATCCCCAATCTTCCAGATGAAACGGTGCCTGATGGGGCAGATGAGACTGACAATGTCGAAATCAGGCGCTGGGGAGAGCGAAGTGAGTTGGGTTTTACCCCATTGGATCATGTGGACCTAGGGAGCCGTCTCGGTGGCTTGGATTTCAAGGCGGCCGGCAAGCTGACCGGCTCCCGGTTTGTCGTGATGCATGGGGCGATGGCGCGGATGCACCGGGCCCTGATCCAGTTGATGCTCGATACTCACACTCAGGCGCACGGCTATCAGGAGGTATACGTCCCCTATATGGTCAATGCCGATAGCCTGCGCGGAACCGGTCAGTTGCCTAAATTCGAGCAGGATCTATTCCAGTTGCGGGGTGATCAAGGGTATTATCTGATACCTACAGCGGAGGTTCCGGTGACCAACCTGGCGCGTGACCGGATCATCGAGGCCGATGATATGCCCGTGAAATATGTTTGCCATACCCCCTGTTTCCGCTCGGAAGCCGGCTCTTATGGCAAAGACGTGCGGGGGATGATTCGACAGCATCAATTCGAAAAGGTGGAATTGGTGCAACTGGTTAGACCCGATCAATCAAGACAGGCCCTGGAGGAGCTCACTCAGCATGCAGAAAATATCTTGCAACGGCTGGAGTTGCCCTATCGGATGATTGCATTGTGTGCGGGTGATCTTGGTTTCTCCGCGGCCAAGACCTATGATCTGGAGGTTTGGCTGCCGGTACAATCACGCTATCGAGAAATTTCCTCATGCAGCAATTTTGTTGATTTTCAGGCCCGTCGCATGAAGGCGCGTTGGCGTAATCCACGGGGTAACAAAGCCGAGTTGCTTCATACTCTCAATGGATCAGGACTGGCCGTGGGTAGAACCCTGGTGGCTATTTTGGAAAACTATCAAGACCAAGCGGGCCAAGTGGCTATTCCCAAGGCCTTGCAACCGTATATGGGGAATGAAAAGACACTGGGTCCCATAATCTAGATCCTGCTTAGGAATGGCTCAACAACAACTTGGTCATTTGACGCTCAGATTTAGTTTGTATTTGGGCGATCTGATTGAGTAAAAGCGCAGGAATAGTGGTTCTATTTCGAGCTTTTACGATTGAAGATCGTTCAAAGACGGGCTGAAGATGAGATGTCATAGGGCTAAGTTATTGTTGAGCCATTCCTTATCAAACCTTACCCCTCATCATAAACGCAACCCCCCCAACGAAAAAACCCGGGTTTAAAATCTACCCGGGTTTCATCATCGACTAAGGCTTGACCTATTTTTGAGTGTTTTTCGGCGCTAGGGCAATCCGATCATCAAAGGCCTTGCGACGTTCTTCGAAAGCTTTGCGTTGGGCCTCGATGGCGGCATCATGTTGTTCGCGCAATTTCTGAAAGTGTATTTCCGCCGCCTCGCGCTGGGCCTCCATGGCTTCTCTATGGGCCTTACGATCGGCCTCAAAGGTATCGCTGCGCAAATTGTTTGGTCCCAGAGCGAATGGTCCCTCCATCGCCGGGATTCGATTCGCGAAATAATCCGCTGGGGGCACCATTGCTTCGCGCTGAGTTTCCATAAATGCTTGCTGCTGATCCCTGATGGTCTGCATGTGCTCAGTCACCGCTTGCTGCCGGGCCTCCATGGCCTTACGCCGTACTTGTGTCCTTTCAACGAAGTTGGGGTTGCCATAGGGTGCGCGGTAGTCGGGTCTTGTGAACCGCTGTTGCTCGGTCACCTTTTGCATGGCTTCCATGGCTTTCTGTCGCTGATCAAAAAACTGTTGCATGTGATCAGCCATTGCCTTCTGCTGAGCTTCCATGGCCTGCCTTTGGGCTGCATGGCGACTCTCCATAGCTTCCTGTTGAGCCTTATGAAAGGTCTCATCCATGTAGGGGCCTACGGGCGGATACATTGGTTCGTAGGCTTGCGCAGCACCAGCAGTGGTTGCAATCAAGATAGCCGAAATAAGAAGTTTACGGGTGGCTTTCATAATGGGATATCCTCACAAATTATTAGAGAGTGGTAATGATAATTTGAATATAATTATACTCTAATAAACTGATAATACAACCCCTAATGTACTCCTTCGGTTTCTCCCTGTTACGACCAACTCATACCTCGCGCCATAAACCAGCCAACAGAACAAACCATGCCAAGATGAGGGTGAGTCCACCAAAGGGGGTGACAATGCCCAGCCAGCGCGTGTCGGTGACGCTTAGCAGATAGAGGCTCCCGGAAAACAGCACAATACCCGTGACCATCAGGCCTCCCGACCAGGCCAGCAGCATGCTTGATGGATACTGTTTGATCAGTATTCCTATCAATAATGTTCCGAGGGCATGATACATATGGTAGTCGACTGCCGTTTTGTAGACAGCCATCATTTCACTGCTTAAATGAGCTTTTAATCCGTGGGCACCAAAGGCGCCCATACCAACAGCCAAGGCGGCGAGCAAAGCACCCATAGGCATCAATATCTTATCCATGCTATCTCCTGCTTATAAATGCTCAGAGCTTGTGAATAAATTGAAATTGTAGCGAGGCTGCCACTGAGAGTAGTTGGTAAGGCGTAGCGCAGCCAATAGTTTGGGAGTTTGAAATAAATGACCTTATATTAGCTGCGTCACAACGCAGCCAGGTGCTGTCAAGGGTAGCCGCAGTAGATTTCGATTTATTCACGAGCTCTCAGTGTTTATGTGGTGTAAATATCATAGCGTGTCGTTTTCCCATGGGCGGACCGGGTCGGAGGAACATCGGCGAGTGGCTCTGCAAAACGGGGTCTTTTCACGACGACCCTGTTATTGGCGCAGTTTAGCGCTGCCTGCAGCAGGGCTACTGCGTCATTGTCGTTGCCCAACAATTCGCGAAGCATCAGCATCTCCTTTTTAACCTTTGCACTTTTAGTCCGTGGTGGATACATCGGGTCCAGATAAACGACATCGGGCCGCTCCTGTTGCGACAGCTTGCTAAGATAAGCGATGGAATCGGTGTGGGTAAGTCTTACACGCTTATTGATTAACGGGCCCAAAGCCGTCGTTTTTGCGGCACGTTTTAGCCCATCTTCGAGCAATGCGGCGATGATTGCTGATCGTTCCAACATCAGTACAAAACAACCGAGCGAGGCCAGCATCATCGCATCCCGGCCCATTCCCGCCGTGGCGTCGATGACCTTGAGATCAGGGTTTCCCTTCAGACCCAAGGCCCGGGCCAGGGGTTGGTTTTTATTTCTTCCGTGTACCAGTCTATAACCCATCTTCCCGGTTACGAAATCACAGTATATCGGGCCAGGTGCGTTGCTCCCGGTTTTCATTAATTCGAGCCGATCCTCGTTATACCGCAGTTGATAGCCGCGGGCTTGCTCTGTCGGCCGGATAAGCGGCAAGTTGATGCGTTCTACAGGAGAAGAGGAGAGATAGAAAAAGCCCTGCAATTGCAGGGCTTTTCCAGTAATGGTCAGGTTAGGTCAACTATTCACCGCTGAAGGCCGCGAATAGATTCAACAGATGGAGGAACAAGACATAGATGTTGGCGAATAAAGAGACTGTCATGACCACATAATTGGTTTCACCACCATTCACCATGCGACTGGTGTCGAATAGAATAAGGCCGGACATCAGCAGTACTGAAGCGGCGGAGATGGCCAGTGACAAGGCGGGTATTTGCAGAAAGATATTAGCGACAATGGCTACCAGAACCACCAGTAATCCGACCGTGAGAAAACCACCCATGAAGCTGAAATCCTTTCGGGTAGCAAGGGCATAGGCCGACAGCCCTAAAAACATGGTCGCAGTGGTGCCAAACGCGGCCATGACGATCTGACTGCCGTTGGGTAGGCTGAGATACATGGTCAAGATGGGGCCTAATACGTACCCCATAAACCCGGTAAAGACAAAGGTCAGGGGCAGGCTCCAGATGCTGTTTCTTAGGGAATTAATGACAAAGGGTCCACCGATAAAAACTACAATCATCAACAGCCAATGTACTGGGGCTGCACCGGTGAGCATGGCGACGCCCGCGGTAGCTGCGCTCGTAAGCAGTGTCAAGGTCAACAACATGTAGGTATTGCGAATGACCTTGTTGGTGGCCAATGCAGACCGGCCTACCGGCACTGCGCCAAATTGTTGGATACTCATAATTCTCTTTATCTCCCGTGGGTTGTATCGATATAGGCGGATAAGATATACCAGTTTAAGGCGATTTCCTAGATTTTATCAATCGATCTTGCAGAATACTGGGGGTTAAGACAGATAAACTACGCATTCGGTTCCAGACTCAGGCTGGTCTTTGAGGGTCAAGATCGGTTATTCTTGTGGCGCAGTGATCTTGCTCGTGGGGTAAGGTCTTCTCATTTTTAGGGAGAGGTGGCTGAGTGGTCGAAAGCGGCGGTCTTGAAAACCGTTGATCCGCAAGGGTCCGGGGGTTCGAATCCCTCCCTCTCCGCCATTCAAATGAGTAATAGATCCACAATTGTCCTTTGGAGGATGTATTGTTAATTTGTAACTACTCACACCATGAAGGACACGAAGTGTCAACAGCAATAGTGAGTTGGCAAGCTGAATCATTGGCGCCGCCCAGATTGTTGATCAACCTCAATGTGAGGTTGCAAAAGCAAGGTATCAAAAGCTTTGTCCTGTAACACCTTTATGTTCTTCATGTCCTTCATGGTGTAAGTAGTTGCGTTAATTATTTTACCAAACAACCAATAATTGGAGGGAGATATGGCTGAATTGTTTTCGCAGGACTGGATGGTAAGTTATATGGAAGCATGGAATGCCGAACCTGCCCTGTCAGACGCCCTGGCAAAGATCGGCTTCGATACCGTTATTGCATATGGTTTTAATGGCGAGGAGAATCCACGCGGGGTGCTGAATGTTCAGGGCGGTAAAGCTGTTTCCGCAGGGGCCTATGATGGTGAAGAAGTTAATTGGGACCTACGAGCCAGCGAGGCACACTGGCGAAAATGGATGAAAAAACCCCCGGGAATGATGGGGCTTGGCATGGCATATACGTCCCGAAAGCTGAAATTCAATATTGGTGATTATACCGCTATGATCAAGGATCCTCGAATGGCTGGACCCTTTATCAAGAGTTTTACCGCAATGTCGAAGGCTTGATAGACTTTTGTGTGTAGAAACGCTGCGTGGTTTGGTTTGCCGCACAGCGCCTAATGAGAAGTTAACCCGGATATTTCATGAATTGCACACGCCCTCGCTTGATCATTGTTTCCACAAGATTGTTGCTCAGTCGGCCGTAATCGTGGATACGCTACTCCTTCGAAAAAATCTCTTGTAAAACAAACCTCTACGCGATCATCACGAAAATTCATGGACTATCCGGATTAAAATACACGGTCTAGATTCTGTAAAGGATTACACTCATTTGGCGTGATTACTTGCAGAATCTAGGTCTTAATTAAACTACTTAGAGATAACTGAAGTGGTAAAAGTGCTTTTTATTTGCATGGGCAATATCTGTCGTTCTCCTACCAGTCAGGGGGTATTTGAAAAGCTGGTCGATGAAGCGAGTTTATCGGATGTGATCTATGCGGATTCGGCGGGGACCCATGCTTATCATGTGGATGAGCCGCCCGATAAACGTGCTCAGGCCGCGGCTAAAAACCGGGGCTATAATCTTAGTCGGCAACGAGCTCGACGGGCCTCCACCTTGGATTTCGAGGAATTCGACTACGTAGTGGCCATGGACTATCATAATCTCGATCATTTGTATGAGGTTTGTCCCCCGGGATATGAGAGAAAAATCAAGCTATTCATGGACTTTGCTTCGAACCGTGGGGAACAGGAGGTCCCGGATCCCTATTATGGCGGGCGCCGCGGTTTCGAACGTGTTCTTGATTTCGTCGAAGAGGCCGCTCGGGGACTGTTAGCAGATATTCGGAAGAATCACCAACTTTAATTCGCATTCCTAAGGTACCTCCTACGCTCTAATAGCTAGATTTACATTTCAAATGCTGCGCGTACTAACTGTTTGATGTAATTATTTACCTGAAAACCGAATAGGTTATGGTTGAGTGGACTCCGAATTCGAGGGCTTACTCTTTTGTGTGTCAGGTTCCTTATTTACACTGATTGAATCCTCCTTGCTTGTCGTCGCTACAGTAGATTTTTTGTCCTGATGGTGGTCGGACAATTTTTCTTTTCTTTCATTTCCATGAGGATTGTGGCTGTTCTCGGGGTTCCGTTGTTGCGGTCGCTGGTGACGCCCCTGTTGATGGGGCCTGCCGCTGTGGGTTTTCGCAGCGGCATTTCCATTGTTGGCGGTCTGAGGAGAAGGTGTCGAGCCGGTCTTGGCGTTGTCGTTCTTGTCATTATTGACGGGTACTTGAGGTTTGGTCGCGGCTTGGGCCCCTTGAGGTCTGCGCCGTCTTCGTCCGCCGGGGCGTCCCCTTCTAGGCCGTCTTTCTTCGCCTCTCTTGTGCGCTCCCGATCCTGATTCCTCCGGTCTTATCCTGGTTTCCCCACCATGATCTTGTGTTCCCTGCTTGCTGTTTGAGCGTGGTTGGGGCGTGCTGCGACGTGGTTCCCTAGGTTGGGAGCGACGTTTGTTCTGTGGGGGTTGCTCGGTCGTCTTAGCCGGCTCGGTGGGTTTTTGGGATGCACTGGCAAAGAAATTGCTCCACAGCCGGGTAAGGAAGCCCGTTCCTTGCTCACTAGGCTCAAGCTGTGAGGCGGGTGTGGGTGCTGGATTTGGTGGTGCAACGGTCTGTATCTGTACTACCGGTTTTTCGAATGCCGCTTTGGGGGTATCGATATTGGATTGCGGCGATTCTTTGTTGGATGCGAGTTCGTAGCTTGCTTTATCTTTCAACTCCTGCTCATCTGCTCTTAATCGTTGCACCTCGAAATGTGGGGTGTCCATGGCGGGGTTGGGGGCAATGATTAGCTGAACCTTGTGACGACGTTCAATTTCGAGAATTGAGTGGCGTTTTTCGTTCAATAAAAAGCTTGCGACATCGATGGGCAGCTGAGCGATGATCCGTTCTGTCTTATCTTTCAGGGCGTGTTCTTCCATGATGCGCAATACCGACAGGGCTAATGAGTCCACGCTGCGTATTCTTCCGTGCCCCAGGCAGCGGGGGCATACGATCTGGCTGGATTCACCCAATGAAGGCCTTAATCTCTGCCGAGACATCTCCAACAGTCCAAAACGTGAGATGCGGCCGACCTGGACCCGGGCTCGGTCCATCTTGAGGGCCTCGCGCAGTCTGTTTTCTACCTCACGCTGATTTCTGTTATGAGCCATATCGATGAAATCTATGACAATCAGACCTCCAAGATCACGAAGCCGCAACTGGCGGGCGATCTCATCAGAGGCTTCGAGATTGGTATTAAGTGCCGTTTCTTCGATATCGCCACCCTTGGTGGCGCGGGCTGAATTGATGTCGATGGACAACATGGCCTCCGTGTGATCGATCACGATCGATCCACCGGAAGCCAGTGAGACCTGACGATCGAAGGCTGAATCGATCTGACTCTCGATCTGGAAGCGATTGAATAAAGGCACAGTATCTTTGTACAGTTTTAGCTTCTTCAGGTTATGGGGCATAACCTTTTGCATAAAATCCCTGGCTGTTTCGAAGATCTGCTGGTCGTCGATCATGATTTCGCTGATATCACTGCGTAGATGATCGCGCAAGGCACGGATGATGACGTTACTTTCCTGATAGATCAATAATGGGGCGCTACGTTCTTCGGCGGCCGATTGGATGGCCTGCCACAAGGTCTTGAGGTAGTTTAGATCCCACTGAAGCTCCTCCGCCGTACGCGCAACCCCGGCGGTACGCACGATGACCCCCATGCCGGCGGGAATGTCCAGCTGACTAAGGGCTTCACGTACCGCAGTGCGTTCCTTCCCCTCGATACGTCGGGAGACGCCCCCGGCCCTAGGGTTGTTGGGCATGAGTACGAGATAGCGACCAGCCAGGCTGGCGAATGTCGTCAACGCGGCTCCTTTATTGCCTCGTTCTTCCCTGACGACCTGTACCACCAGTTCTTGGCCTTCCTTTATGGCATTTTTGATAATGGGGCGATTCTTCTCATCTACAGCGGCGGCGTCGAAGTGGCCGCGGGCGATCTCCTTGAATGGCAGAAAGCCATGTCTATTTCCCCCATATTCTATAAAGGTAGCCTCTAAGCTAGGTTCAATTCGGGTGATAACTCCTTTGTATATATTAGATTTTTTCTGTTCGCGCGCGGGGAGTTCGATATCCAAATCGTACAGTTTTTGGCCATCGACCATCGCTACGCGCAGCTCTTCTAGTTGCGTTGCGTTTATCAGTATTCGTTTCATTGTTTTCTCTAACTGTCATATCTCATCCAGCAGCTTAGTATGTAAGGTCCAGAGGGTTGATGCTTCGCAATAGACCCCACCCAGTTTAGGATCGAAGGCAGAACCTGCCTCTTCTCGCAGGGTTGCGGGATGTGTGCTCTAGGGGCCTGCCCAGGACAATTTAAAAGCGGTATCAGAAGTCCTCGGCTGGCATAATTTGGTGTCAAAAATTGATCCAATAATCTCGCTTATTCCATTGTTAAATAGCCGGTTATCACTACATATCAAGTTTATCTGAGAGTTTTCGAGACAGCCCCTCTAAATATCTCGATTGTTTTAAACCGGATATTGGCTGGCCCCTTGAGGTCGCTAATGGTTGGGTAAACTTAAGTCTTCTAAATATAACAATGAATGGTAAGACCTTCAAATTACACAGAAATAATTCAGTGATTCGACCAAACATATCTTGCAAGACCTGGCAATGAGAGATAAGTTCAGATACATGGTGTGCTTGCACATGGCCAGCTGTCGTTCACTAAGGAAACAGGACGAAGTAAGTAGGACAACCGGTTCAGGGTAGCACTAAATGCCATGGGGTGAAAACGGTATGCCAAGCGCTCCGAAAATCCATTCATGACAGACATTTAATTCGTATACCAAATTTAGTACCTTGTGTTGGCTTGGTTTGGCACTATATAGAGATCAAATCCGGATTGATCTAGGAGGCTGTCCGAAAATGGCGATCGTAACGAGGGCCAGACTTGTCCGCAGTGGGTCGGCCTATTCTCGGACAGCCTCCTAGGTCCAACACGATCTATTACCATTGAACCATGACTGGCAAAGACCTGCATCCCCATAAAAGCGGAGTACGATATATCGAGGTTGACGAAGTAGCGGTTGGGCAACGAATTGACAATTTTCTGATACGTTTGCTTAAGGGCGTACCTAGAAGTCATATCTATCGGATATTGCGTAGTGGCGAGGTGCGTGTAAATAAAGGCAGGATCAAACCAAGCTACCGGATTGGGAAGGGAGACCGAGTGCGTATTCCCCCGCTGAGGCAGTCGCCTTCACGGGACGTCTTGCCAACGGCCCCAGAGGGGCTGTTGGCAGGTCTGGAATCAGCGATTCTCCTCGAAGACGATGACTTTATATTCCTAAATAAACCGGCGGGTCTTGCGGTGCATGGAGGCAGCGGAATCGATTGGGGTGTCATCGAGCTGTTGCGTCAAGCCCGGCCTAAGCTCCCTATGCTTGAGCTGGTACACCGACTCGACCGCGACACCAGCGGCTGTCTATTGATCGCGAAGTCCCGTCAGGCATTGATCGGACTACACCGTTTGCTGCGTGAAGGCAAGGTTGATAAGCGCTATCTGGCATTGGTTGCCGGTCGTTGGCAGGGAGGAGAACGCACGGTAGCGGCGCGGCTTTTCAAACGGCATAGCGATGCCCCCAGCAAGGGCAAGGTGGTGGTTGGAGATGCCGGTAAAAGGGCGCAGACTTCCTTTATCCCCCTGCAGAACTATGGTAGTGACTCTTTGCTACAGGTTCGCATCCACACTGGGCGAACTCACCAGATTCGAGTGCATGCGGCACACATCGGATATCCTCTGGCAGGTGACGGTAAATATGGCGACTCTGACTATAACCGGCAGATGAGAGGGCTAGGATTAAAACGACTTTTCCTGCATGCATCCCTGATGGTCTTTCAGATCCCCGGTCGGGAGAAAGGATACCGGGTTGAGGCCCCACTGGAACCTTCGCTGAGGCAAGTTTTGTCCAAACTGGAAACAGCATGAATTCGATTTTCAAGCTATTGGTGTTTGATTGGGACGGTACCCTTATGGATTCAGCGCAACGAATCCTCAATTGTATGAAATCTGCCGCCAGCGACATGGAGGCCGCGCCGCGAACTGACGATCAGTTTCTAAATATTATTGGTTTGGGACTGAACGAGGCCATACAGGCGCTTTATCCCGAGGAGAAAGAATCCTTTGTGAAGGGCTTTGCCCGGGCCTATCGGCGGCATTTCCTGGAACTTGATCCGACTCTCAGCAATCCATTTGCCGGGACTCGTGAGGTTCTCGATCGCTTAGGCGCTAGCGGATATCTGCTGGCGGTGGCGACGGGAAAGGCGCGGATTGGCCTGGAGAAGGTGTTGAGGTCAACCGAGATGGGTGGTTTATTTCATGCCAGTCGCTGTGCCGATGAGACCTCTTCGAAACCTGATCCACAGATGTTGCGGGAAATCATAGCGCACCTTGGTGTGACTGCCGAACAGACCCTGATGATAGGAGATACCGAATATGACATGCAGATGTCGTGTAACGCAGGGACCCACAGTTTAGCAGTGAGTTATGGTGTCCATGACTTGTCGCGGTTGCTGAGGCATCGACCATTGGGTCATATCGATGCCATAAATGAACTTCCTACCTGGTTGGAAAAGAATGCGCTTTAGGAGAAATATAGATGGAGCATGATTCGAAAATCGCCGGCAATTCTGAGGAAAAGGGTTGGGAGCGCCAGACTCTGATTAGGCTCGCAAACTCAGGCCTGCTGGAGCAGCGTCGGGCACGGCGTTGGGGTATATTCTTCAAGTTATTGACCTTTGTCTATCTCACTGTGCTGCTGGTGATGGTGGTGGATATCGACTATGAGGATACCGTCAAGGATAAAAAACATACCGCCTTGGTCGAGCTCAAGGGTGTGATCTTTGCCGGTGAGGAGGCCGGATCGGACAATGTCATTGCGGGGCTGCGGGCGGCCTTTAAAGATGAAAATACCAAGGGGGTGCTGTTGCGTATCAACAGCCCTGGGGGTAGTCCGGTACAGGCGGGGTACATCTATGATGAAATCAAACGATTACGTAAAAAATACCCCGATATCCTAATCTATGCCGTGATCGCGGATATCGCGGCCTCCGGAGGTTACTATGTGGCCGCTGCAACGGACAAGATCTATGCCGATAAGGCGAGTATCGTCGGTTCCATTGGGGTGAGGATGGACGGTTTCGGGTTTGTCGATACCATCGAAAAACTAGGTATCGAACGCCGCTTGTTGACGGCCGGCGAACACAAGGCCCTGCTTGATCCCTTTCTGCCTTTAAGCACTACCGAAAAGGGGCATGTACAACGGCTATTGAACGAATTCCATGGTCAGTTCATCGAGGTGGTTAAAAAGGGCAGGGGGGATCGACTTCAAGACGATGAGCGCCTGTATAGTGGGCTGGTATGGTCTGGAGAGGAGTCGGTAAAGCTTGGTTTGGTGGATGCCATGGGTAGCGCGGGGTTTGTATCCCGTGAAGTGATAGGTGCAGAAGAGGTCAAGGAGTTTACTAAAAGACGCGATTGGGTGGAGCGATTCGCTGACCGGATCGGGGTGGCAATGACAAGAATTATAGAAACGCGGTTTTTGCAGCCGGGCCCGCGGTACTAAGGAAATTTTAAATCACATCTACACCGACCGCTTCCAACATCGAAACGAGCCTGATCAATGGCAGGCCGATCAATGCGTTGGGGTCATCGCCCTGCATCCGAGAAAATAGCGCGATTCCGAGTCTTTCCGCCTTGAAGCTGCCGGCGCAATCGAAAGGCCGTTCTTGTTTAAGATAACGGCTAATTTGTGTATCGCTGAGGTTCCTGAAATATACCTTGAAGGTGATGTCATCGACCTGGATCCGGCCCGACACTGAATCGAGCAGGCACAGTCCGGTGTGAAATTCCACTGATTTTCCAGAGGCACTCTTTAGCTGTTTGAAGGCCCGGTCGAAACCGCCGGGTTTGCCAAGAATGGTATGGTCAATTACCGTACATTGATCCGATCCGATGATCAGTGCATCGCTGAACGAGGGGGCAATCGCTTCGGCTTTCAGTCGAGCCAGGCGTTTTACCAATGCAGTGGCGGTTTCTCCTTCTCGACGTGATTCATCGACACTAGGGGAAACTGTTTCAAAGGGCAGCCCTAGACGTTCGAGCAAGGCCTTTCGGTAGACTGAGGCGGATGCAAGGATGAGTTTACGCACGGCAGGATACCTGGCCGGTCTTAACGGCAGTGTTAACTTTGGTCGGCATCATCATTCAGGTGATGTTTGTCTCATTGGCTAAGGAATGCGGATTAAATGACTTCCCTAACTGGCGCCGAATGATCGTTCGTCTTCAGCGTTGCGATAAGGTAAGTCAGATAGGGAAGTGTGTAGGTAGCATTCCTAATCAAGGCAGGACCTTCTTAAATGGTTTGACGATGACTTCCTCGAAGGCGCCGGATTCGACATAGGGGTCTGCTTGGGCCCACGATTGCGCCTCTTCCAGAGAATCAAATTCGGCAACGATCAGGCTGCCCGAAAAGCCGGCCGGTCCCGGATCTTCGCTGTCAATGGCCGGGTGGGGGCCAGCTAGCAACAGCCGTCCTTGTTGTTTCAGGTTTTCCAGTCGGGCGATATGCTGAGGCCTCACAGCGAGGCGTTTTTGACCGCTCATTGCCACATCACGGCCCATAATGGCATAGAACATTAGACCTCCTAATTTGGTTGTTGATCGCTACCCCGTTCCATGAACTGCGCCAGATAAAAGGCCTGGGCAAACACGAAAATGAGGGTGAGCCCCAGCAGACCGAAGAGTTTGAAATTGACCCAGATTTCTTCACTAAAGGAATAGGCTACGTAGATATTTACCAGACCGGAGAATAGGAAAAAAGCCCCCCAAGCCAGATTGATTCGCCGCCATATTGTGGCTGGGACGCTCACTGCATGGCCCATCATCCTCTGCGCCAGGGTCTTGTTACCAATATACTGGCTGGCGATGAATGCCAAGGCAAATAACCCATTGAGTATGGTCGGTTTCCATTTGATGAATACGGGATCTTGAAATGCCAGAGTGGCCCCACCGAATACGGTAATGAGTGTCAAGGAGATGACATGCATCTTTTCAAACCGCCGATGCTTTAGCCAAAATAGGGAGACTTGAGCGAATGAGGCAACAATAGCGGCCGCAGTAGCCAGGAATATGGCATCCGTCGGTTCGCCGGCTGTCAGGGAAAGGAAGCTTAGGGCATTGATGGAGGTGACGACTTGTACGGGGATATCGGTATAAAATTTGTAAACGATAAAAAACAGTAAAACAGGAAAGAAATCAACAAGGAATTTCATTTGTCATACTCATGGCGGATGGGTTTCGGGTGCACAGAGTCCGTCGAGTTTATCGCAGAGCAAGGCAGAATACGTAAGGCATAGTTTGTTCCATGGTTTTCGTGTTCTAACGCGGTTATGCGGTAAACTCGACGTGCTATGGGCCATGAAAACTCGTTCGTCATGGGTATAAAGGATTGTTTGATTCGAGGGGGTTCTATAGTACAGTAAGCGCCCGATCAGGGATAGCTCTTCAAATTTGACCCTCTGAGAGGGATGAGGGTGAAATAAGTGGTAACTAAAATTCTTTTAAGCAACTATAAATGAGCCAATTCTTCGAGATCCATCCCTTGAATCCGCAAGGCCGTCTCATCCATCGGGCGGTGCAGATCATCTATAAAGGTGGGCTCATCGCCTATCCGACAGATTCTTGCTATGCCCTGGGTTGCAGCATAGGAAATAAGTCGGCCATGGGGCGTATCCGCAGAATTCGAAAGCTGGATTCCAGCCACCATTTTACCCTGGTTTGCCGGGATCTCTCAGAGATTTCCACCTATGCCAGGGTAGATAATGCAGCCTATCGCCTGCTCAAGGGTTGTACACCTGGCCCCTATACCTTTCTGCTCAAGGCTACTGATGAAGTGCCCCGTCGATTACGCAGCCCGAAAAGGAAGACCATTGGCCTGCGCGTTCCGGAGCACCCAATCGTGCAGGCCTTGCTTGAGGAGCTTGGTGAACCACTGATGAGCAGCACCTTGCTCATGCCTACTGAGGAACTGCCCATGACTGATCCGCACCTGATGCGAGAACGCTTAGAGCATGAGGTGGATCTGGTGATCGACGGTGGATACTGTGGTATAGAGCCTACTACGGTCGTCGATCTAGAGGGCGGGATACCTGAGGTCAAGAGACTGGGCAAGGGGGAAGTGAAATGGTTGATTCATTGACGACCTTGGTATTCTGTCCGTCGGGTGGATTAGGGCTCATGGTTTGGGGCCGTACTGAAAAAACATTGGTGAGTATCATATTGTCGTATAATCCAATGTTTCGAGATCAGAGAATTATCCCGAGATAACTTCTATCAGTCCCTTAACCCGGATATTTCATGAGTTCGCGTGATGATCGCGTAGAAAATTGTTTCCACAAGGAATTTTGCGAAGGAGCGGCGTATCCACGATTATGGCCGACTGAGCAAAATTCCTTGTGGAAACAAGGATCAAGCGAGGGCGCGTGTAATTCACGAAATATCCGGGTTAACAACCTTCCTTAATCTATTCCAAACCCTTCCCCATGAGCACTTTACAGACACTGAGTATTTGGGTCTTGCCCCTGCTGTTTGCGATTACCTTGCACGAAGTGGCTCACGGTTTGACCGCTAGATACCTTGGAGATACTACGGCCGAGGAGTTGGGGCGACTGAGCCTCAATCCGATCAGACATATTGATCCGATAGGGACGGTATTGGTGCCCTTGTTACTGTTCTTTGTGGGTGGTTTCGTGTTCGGCTGGGCCAAGCCGGTACCTGTCAATATGGCTAGGCTCAACAATCCCAAGCGTGACATGGCCGTGGTTGCGGTCGCCGGTCCATTGGCGAACCTGTTCATGGCCCTGCTGTGGGCATCGGTATCCAAACTGGGTACGGTACTGTATGGTGATTTCGACTGGATCGCGATCCCTATGCTTTATATGGGCCAAGCCGGCATCGCCATCAACCTTATTCTAATGATCCTAAATCTGTTACCCGTACCGCCGCTGGATGGTGGTCGTGTTCTGGCAGGTCTGTTGCCCGATAGGATGGCCTATGCCTTGGCCAAGATCGAACCGTATGGGTTTTTCATCGTGCTAGGACTGCTGGCGTTGGGTATCCTTGGCCAGATACTTTCACCGCCCTATGCCGTCCTTTCGGGCATTATCAACAAAGTCTTCGCATTGCCCTTTTAGGAGCAATATTAAATTGAGGAATAAATTTGAGTACGACGGCTGATCAAAAGCAGCGTGTGTTGTCAGGCATGCGTCCCACTGGGCTGCTGCACCTGGGACACTTTCATGGCGTCTTGAAGAACTGGATCAAGTTGCAAGAGAGTTACGATTGTCTGTTTTTCGTGGCCGATTGGCATGCCCTGACCACCCATTACGAGGAGCCTCAGGTTATTGGGGAAAATGTGTTAGATATGGTGATCGACTGGTTGGCGGCAGGCGTTGATCCGGATTCCACCAAGCTGTTCGTCCAATCAAGGGTGCCAGAGCATGCCGAACTGCACCTGCTGCTGTCGATGATTACTCCATTAGGCTGGTTGGAACGGGTGCCCAGCTACAAAGATCAGCAGGATAGACTCAAGGATAAGGACCTCGCCACCTATGGTTTCTTGGGATATCCATTGTTGCAAAGCGCCGATATCTTGATCTACAAGGCGGGGCAGGTGCCGGTAGGTGAGGACCAGGTCGCGCATGTGGAACTGACCCGCGAGGTTGCCCGACGGTTTAATCATCTGTTCGGACGCGAGGCTGATTTCGAAGATAAGATCGACCAGGCAATCCGTAAAATGGGTAAGAGGAACGCTAATCAGTTCAGGGGGCTTAGACGCAGGTACCGAGAGCAGGGCGATCAGCTGGCAATTCGGGAAGGGCAACGCCTGTTGCAGGCCCAACAGAATATTTCAGGGGATGATCGCGAACGGCTGATGGGGGCTCTGGAAGGCGTGGGTCGGGTCATTTTGCCGGAGCCTCAGGCCTTGTTGACCAAGGCTCCCAAGATGCCGGGTCTGGATGGACAAAAGATGTCCAAGTCTTATCACAATACCATCAGCCTGCGAGAGTCGCCGAAAACAGTAGAGCACAAGATTCGAACCATGCCCACCGATCCAGCTCGGGTGCGGCGAACCGATCCGGGGGAGCCGGCCAAATGTCCGGTGTGGCAGCTTCATCAGGTCTACTCTGACAGCACTGTACAGGCCTGGGTTGAAGAGGGTTGCCGTACCGCGGGGATCGGCTGTCTGGATTGCAAACGCCCCGTGATAGAGTCGGTGCTGGCCGAGTTGGAGCCCCTCAAGGCGAGGGCGGAGGAATATGCACGGGACATGGATGCCGTTAAAGAGATCCTTTCGCAAGGCACGGAGGCCGCGCGAGAAATCGCTCAGACCACCCTGGATGAGGTTAGATCGGTCATGGGCCTTAGCTCACTATAGTCGATACGTGTCTGATACCCTCTCGATAGCGCAACAGACTGAACCACAACATTCGCCACCGGCGCTGGTAAATGGTGAGCCCCTGACCCGCTTGCCCAAAGACCTCTACATTCCCCCCGATGCCCTGGAGGTCTTTCTCGAGGCCTTTGAGGGTCCCCTGGATCTGTTGCTGTATCTCATCAAACGCCAGAATCTGGATATACTGGATATCCCTATCGCCGAGATCACCCGGCAATACATGGAATATGTGGAATTGATGAAAAAGGTGCATCTGGAACTGGCTGCCGAGTATTTGGTGATGGCTGCCATGCTGGCCGAGATCAAATCGCGCATGTTACTGCCGCGTCCCGTCGAGGAGGGAGAGGAGGAGGATCCGCGAGCCGAGTTGCTCCGTCGCCTGCAGGAATATGAGCGTTTCAAGAAAGCGGCGGCGGATATCGATGCGTTGCCCCGGATGGAGCGGGAGCTCTTTCAGGCCCGCGCCAAACCACCCGAGCTTCATCGAAAAAAACCTCAGCCGCAGGTGCAACTCAATGAATTGGTGCTGGCCTTTAAAAAGGTGCTCGATCGCGCCGATATGTTCACTCATCACCATATTCAACGCGAACCTTTATCGGTACGGGAACGCATGGCCAGCCTACTGAGAAGACTGTCGGATACCGAGTCTTTCATAGAATTCAGCCGTCTTTTTACTCCCCAGGAGGGGCGTACCGGGGTAGTGGTAACATTTTTGGCTATACTTGAACTGATCAAGGAGCAGTGTATCGAGCTGGCCCAGGCGCAGCCTTTTTCACCGATTCATGTGAGATCCAATACCTTCGTCGAAGGAGAATCGGACCAATGATGGATGCACAGAAGTTGCAAATGATCCTAGAGGCCGCCTTGCTTGCAGCAGGTAAACCCCTGAATCTGGAACAGCTGGAAAAACTATTCGACCCCAAACGTGATGGCGTGGGCCGAGAGGCGATACGCCGGTGTCTAAAGGCGCTCGGAGAGCAGTGTCACGGCAGGGGTCATGAGCTCAAGGAGGTCGCCAGCGGTTATCGTTTGCAGGTACGCCAAGAATTTGAGCCCTGGGTCTCCCGTCTGTGGGAAGAAAAGCCACCCCGTTACTCGCGAGCCTTGATGGAGACCTTGGCATTGATCGTTTATCGGCAACCGATCACCCGTGCCGAGATCGAGCAGATCCGCGGCGTGGGGGTCAGCACCAGCATCATCAAGACCCTCCTGGAGCGCGGATGGGTGCGGGTCCTGGGGCATAAAGAAGTGCCCGGAAAACCGGCACTCTATGGTAGTGCTCGAGCATTTCTGGA
>JAAEPA010000606.1 GCA_024222475.1 Gammaproteobacteria bacterium
CAAATTCATGAAATATCCGGTCTAACTACAAATTATTCTATACGTTTTTGTTGCTATTATTGTCTACCGTAGTGTCAGGGATTGAAGCCAATAGAGTCCGTTGTAAATACAATTCTACATCTTGTCCGGTGTTTAAAACACCGCTTAGATACTCTGCTATAAACGCAATTACTAAACTTCCTATCGCACCAAAGAATATGGCAAATATTAATATCAATCGACGCTTAGAGGATAAAGGCTCCGCGGCGGGATGAGCCTTTTTGAGAACTTTTACGCTGGTAATCTTTTGTTTGTTTAACGCGTTAAAAATCCGAAATTCTTCAAATTTTGTTTGATAAAATCCGAAATTCTTTCTGTCTGTTTCCTGATGCTCATCAAGCTTGATGTAGTTGGACTCGATTGCGTCAAGTTCATTTAAACGGGCTTTATAGATTTTTATTTTCTCTACAAGGTGTACAATCTGTGCCTGGTTTGATATGAGTTCAATTTCCTTGTCTAATAAATCCTTTTCTAGACCCTGGTGAAAAATTATTTGATCCTTGGTTAGTTTCGTGCTGCCGAGGCGTTTGTGATCAATTAGTTTATTGTATGTGGTTCTCTTATTAACGATTTCGGATCTAATTTTCTTAACTGAGATACTCTTTGCGCCATGCTTTTCAATTAGTTCATTTTCTCTGGATCTTAATACAAGCATTTCTTTGATGAATATGTCCGTTAGCGCGGGATCATAGATTGTACTAAGTCTACTCTTTAGGAATTCAATATTATTATTGATTTTAATGTTGTTGTTTGTAGCCTTGTCATGCAATAAATTTACTTGTGCCAATCTTTTTATGTAGATGTTTTTTTCCTCTTCTACAGAAGTGGAAATACCATGTGTTTGTTTGAAGCTCCTCAGTTTGGTTTCTGAAGATTCAAATCTTGATTGCATTACTTCATATTGTTCTTTAAAGAACTTGAACAGCTGCGGTTTTTTGCGAATTTGTAAATGATATTCTACATACAATTCTATAAGGGTATTCAACACACTAGAAGCTATAAAAGGATTTTCGTGTTGATAATTGATGTTGATAATAGGGGAATTATCGCTGGTGCTAACGTTTAAGTTCTTCAGTAATTCGTCGACCGCTTTTCTGTCTTTCTGACTCTCTTCGTCTACTGGATCTATGCCGGGATGTTCCAGTGCATAAAGGTTATCGTTTATATTGTATTCGATATCACTATAGATGTTTTCTCGACCTAAATTATTTATAACTTTCCCAACCAATAGTTCATTATTCAGTATTTCTATACTCAGTGCGATCTCACGTTCTAGTTCTATGTTGTTCTGCTGATAGATCTGTCCTTGGGTAACTAAAGAAGGGTTATAAGAAAAATTTTGCCCGGCCTCGATAAGGACCTGTGATTCACTTTCGTATAAAGGTTTGGTGAATAATAGAATATATCCTAGAACGAATCCGATGGAGGTTAAAGAAATCGTAAATATCATCCTCTTTCTTTTAAAAGCTACGAACAAAATATCCCTAATTGATGAAGCTGGCATATTGTCCATGATGAATAAACTCGTGTATTTAGTAATTATGAGTGCTGCCTAAATATCTTCCCCATTTGGCATGCCTTGTCGCAGGTGTTCGGCGCTGCGACAACAGTTACATCGCTAGGGCTATACGTCTGTTGTCATGCCTTGAACGCAAACGATGATGCAGCTCCATTCAATGAAATTTGGTTAGATTTTCGCGGGCAATATTTTAGCAGATAGTATGCGAATTCAGAAATGATAGACACAAAACTTTACTTTCACGGATTTTAGTATGAAATGCAGGTCAGGGTTTGGTATAAAATTAACCATTTAGAACAGAATGATCATCACCTAGATAGTCAGAAATAGAATTTCAAATGGTGCGCACAGCGCACCCTACCTAGCCCGGATATTTCATGAATTACTCGCGCCCTCGCTTGATCCTTGTTGCCACAAGTAATTTTACTCAGTCGGTCGTAATCGTGGATACGCCGCTCCTTCGAAAAATCCCTTGTGAAAACAAATCTCTACGCGATCACTCCGGGAATTCATGAAATATCCGAGCTAAATTGAGGCGCACCAATGTTTTGTGCCATAATTTATCTGAAAAAACTATAGCAGCCTCTCAAGAGAGCGGTAGGAAATGGCTTCGCTTAGATGGATCGGGCTGATTTCTTGGCAGTGATCGAGATCGGCGATTGTTCTCGCCACTTTCAGAATGCGGTGATAGGCGCGAGCGGATAGGCGGAAGCGAACCATGGCTTGCTCCACTAGACTGAGTCCCTCCGAGTTAATCCTACAGGTCGTCTCTACCTTGCGGCTATTCATTACGGCGTTAGTCTCCCCCTGCCGAGCTAACTGTCGTTCACGGGCATCAATCACCCGCTGGCGAATTAGATCGCTAGAGTCACCGTCTCGTTGGATTGGTGTCAAAAGTGTCTTTTTAGCGACTTTGGGTACATCAATATGTAAATCGATACGGTCGAGCAACGGGGCGGACAGGCGTGCTCTAAAGCGGCGTTGTTGTTCAATACTGCAGTGGCAATTTTCCCCGAAATCACAATCGTATCCTTGGGGGCATGGATTCATCGCGGCGATTAACTGAAACCTGGCGGGAAACTCAGCATGACGGGCAGCTCTTGCGATCGTTATTTGGCCGGATTCCAAGGGCTCTCTGAGCACCTCCAGCACCCTTCTATCAAACTCGGTTAATTCATCTAGAAACAACACGCCATGATGGGCGAGTGAGATTTCACCTGGTCGGGGGTTTGAACCCCCGCCTACCAAGGCCACCCCCGAGGCTGTATGGTGGGGTGCTCGGAAGGGACGCTTACCCCAGTTGTTGGGATTAAAGCCTTGTTCGCTGATAGAGGTTATTGCCGCGCATTCCAATGATTCGCCATCGGTCATCGGCGGCAAGATAGTAGCAATCCTGCTGGCGAGCATGGTTTTACCGGTTCCTGGGGGGCCTATCATCAGCATGTTATGGCCACCGGCGGCGGCAATTTCCAAGGCACGTTTGGCCCGATGTTGGCCACGCACATCCGCTAGATCTAATCCTTCGTTGCCGTGGTCTACTTTCTTCTTCCGTCGGTAGGGGATCAATTCTTCCGTCCCGATAATGTGTGCACAGATCTCTAGTAGATGTCCCGCCGGCAGTACCCTGGCGTCTTTGACCAACGATGCTTCATCGGCATTGTCATTCGGTACGACTAGGCTGCGGTTTACCTCTGCCGCTTGCAGGGCTACGGGGAGAATACCTCTTATGGATCGCAGTGTACCGCTTAGACTGAGTTCTCCAACAAATTCGAAACTCGCGAGCTTCTCTTGGGGTAGCTGACCTGAGGCCGCCAGAATACCCAGGGCAATGGGCAGGTCAAATCGTCCCCCTTCTTTGGGTAGATCGGCTGGGGCGAGATTTACTATTATCCGCTTTGAAGGGAACTTGAAGTTGGTCGTCAGCAGAGCGGCCCTGACGCGGTCTTTACTTTCCTTGACCGCCATTTCAGGTAAGCCGACGATGGAGAAACTGGGCAGACCATTGCCGAGATGCACCTCCACACTGACGCTGGGAGCGTAAACACCCTCTTGGGCACGGCTATAGACGGTTGCGAGTGACAAGGTGTCCTTACCTAAAAGCTGTTTTAAAACCCCTAATCCAGTACGATACGGTACTATAAATCGGTTTAAAATACTTATTTACTTCCATGCAAACTGCGCTTTTTTTCCTATTTATGCCTTGTCTCGCACTCACCTGAGGGGTTTTAAAACAGCGTTTAAAGTCCATAGGTAGAATGCTTAGTCCTTTTTTGCCTGGGGTTTAGTTAGCCCACTGGATGCTTCCAATGCCTCAATTTGTTTTTCCAACAAGGTCAGTCGTTCTCTGCTTCGTGCAAGCAAGGTAGCCTGCACCTCAAATTCCTCTCGGGTGACCAAATCAAGTTTTTGGAACAGGCCCTCCAGGCCCGCGCGTAAATTTTTTTCTATATCCCGTTGAAATACCAATACGTTTTGCGGAAGTGCCGAAGCCAGCTTGCGTGCCAATTCATCCAGCATCTCTGTGTTGATCATTTATCATCCACCTGCTCGTTAAAACCACTAAAATCAAACGGTCTGCTACTGCGTTTAGGTAATCCTTAAATTGTAATGCTAAACCAGGTTTCGTATCCCCACCAAACTAATCTGCAGCCCTTCAATCCATTATTACCGCCATTTGAGGGACAAAGCCCAGCTAAGGAATGCTACCGAGATAACTTCCCCATCTGGCTTGCCTGATCGCCCGTCTTCGGCGTTGCAATAACAGTTACATAGCCTAGGCTATGCGCCTGTTATCACGCCTTGAGTACGAACGATCATTCGGCGCCAGTTAGGGAAGTTATTTCGTCCGCATTCCTAAATTTACTTGCAATTTTATGGATTTGCCCTTTTATGGTGCGAAGCTGCACCATAAAAGTTGGAATTGCTTGGTGCTTATACCCGTTTACATCCTAGCAAATTATGTAACTTTTTGTAATTCAGAAGAAAATAATTATGGCATGATGAATGCATCGGCGGGGTCATCAACAAATTTTGCAAAACTTCAAAGGAGAGCCATATGCGAAAATCCTATCTCAAATTAACAAGCGTTTTAGCCCTGAGCTGCACCGCTTTGCTTGTCACAGAAGCGCAGGCAGGTGTTAGCGGAAATATCAGCTTTGCCAGTAATTATATATGGCGAGGAATGACTCAGACCCGTGATCAGGCTGCCGTTTCGGGCGGCCTTGATTATGCGGCTGATATCGGTTTGTATGCAGGCACTTGGATGTCAAATGTCAATTTTGGCAACGATGACAATGATAAAGGTTATGAACTGGATCTTTATGGTGGTTATGCTGGTAGTGTCGCCGAACTCAATTATGATCTGGGTGTGATCTATTATGCCTTTCCCGCTCAGGAGGATCTCAACCTTCTCGAGGCATTCGTCAGTGGTGGCTATGGTCCGGTCAATGCCGGTGTCTATTACACGGTAGAGAAAGACGGTGATTCGGATAAGGAAAACGATCTCTACTACACGGCGAGTCTCGAATTCGATCTAGATGTCCTTTCCGGTGTTGGGTTTGGCTTGTGGGTCGGCCATTATGATTTTGATGAAGGTAGCAATTCGGACTATACCCACTATGGTTTGAGCCTGGGTAAGGGAACCGACTATGGTGATTTCACCTTGGCCGTCGATAAAAATGATGCTGATGGGGTAGGGGTAGATGATCCACGCGTCACGGTGTCATGGGCCATTGAATTCGATATCTAATTCCATCGAACTATAAAACGGAGTAACAGACATGAAACTAATCGCAGCGATCATTAAGCCTTTTAAGCTCGATGATGTGCGTGAGGCCCTCTCTGAGGTGGGCGTGCAAGGCATCACCGTCACCGAAGTCAAGGGTTTCGGGCGGCAAAAAGGACACACTGAACTCTATCGTGGTGCCGAATATGTCGTGGATTTTCTTCCCAAGGTGAAGCTGGAAATAGCGGTGAAGGATGATCTTCTCGATAGTACGGTAGAGGCCATCAGCAACGCGGCTAATACCGGAAAGATCGGCGACGGCAAGATCTTCGTATACCCCCTTGAGCAGGCGGTGCGTATACGCACCGGCGAGACTGGGTCCGAGGCCTTATAGCGTTATTGTACGAGAAGGAGCAGTAAATGAAATCATTTATACCAAACAGGCTAATCATAGCCTCGATAGCCGTGGTGATAGGCTTATTGCCGTCGCTTGTTCTAGCGCAAGATACCCTAAGTTCAGGGGATACCGCCTGGATGTTGACTTCGACCGCCTTGGTATTATTCATGACCATTCCCGGGTTGTCCTTGTTCTATGCCGGGATGGTAAGAAGCAAGAATATACTGTCGGTGCTCATGCAATGTTTTGCCATCACGGCGTTGATGACCATTTTGTGGGTATTGTATGGTTACAGCATCGCCTTTGGCGGAGAGGGTCCGTATTGGGGGGGATTGGACAAGATATTTCTAAACGGTCTCAGTGTGGACAGCCTCAGCGGCACCATCCCCGAGAGTGTGTTCATGACCTTTCAAATGACCTTTGCCATTATCACTCCAGCTCTTATCGTTGGTGCCTTTGCGGAGCGGATGAAATTTTCCGCGATGCTCTGGTTCATGGCGATCTGGTTTACCGTGGTGTACGCACCCATCGCCCATTGGGTATGGGGTGACGGCGGCTGGCTTGGCGGCAGGGGTATTTTGGACTTTGCCGGAGGAACTGTTGTCCATATTAATGCGGGTATCGCCGGACTCGTTGCGGCCCTGATGTTGGGCAAGCGCAATGGATATCCAAAGACCATGATGTCTCCTCACAATCTAGGCTACACTATCATCGGTGCCTCGATGCTGTGGGTGGGGTGGTTCGGTTTTAATGCTGGAAGTGAATTGGCCGCGGACGGCACTGCCGGTATGGCCATGGTGGTCACCCAGATCGCCACCGCCGCCGCTGCCCTGACCTGGATGTCTATTGAGTGGATGATTCACGGCAAGCCCAGTGTATTGGGGATCGCCTCCGGCGCAGTGGGTGGGCTGGTTGCCATTACTCCGGCATCCGGTGCGGTAGGCCCAATGGGGGCATTGGCGATCGGATTCGCATCGGGCATCGGTTGTTTCTTCGCCGCCACCAAGATCAAACGCATGCTGGGCTATGATGACTCCTTGGACGTCTTTGGGGTCCATGCCGTTGGTGGAATCATTGGCGCGATGTTGACGGGTATATTCTGTGCCGAAAGTTTGGGTGGGGTCGGATTCGGTGAAGGGATCACGGATATGGGCGGTCAGCTTGCAGTGCAGGGCTTAGGCGTGGTGGTTACTGCGGTCTACACGGCGGTATTGAGCTTTGTCATCCTTAAGATCATCGATATGATCATTGGGCTCAGGGTTAATGAAGAGCAAGAGAACGAGGGACTCGATTTGGCGCTGCATGACGAGCGCGGTTATATTCTCTGATTTAAGGTTGTAAGTAGATTCAGGGCGCCTCGGCGCCCTTTTTCGTTCAGGCACCAATTAATCAAACCTGAATTCAGGAAATAAGATAGGCTTTGCTCTCACGTAACCGTTCATGATATACACCGAATTACCGTCATTCGGCATGGATTGCCGGAATGACGGTACCTGCGAACGGTTACGCTCTGATTAGAATGTTTCCAACAACCAATTTACCCTTCCATTGACTACCCCCACGGCTGATATTTTACTAGATGTAAAAGAGCTCAGAGGGCCTCATTTCGGGCCTATATCGCTGGCCCTCCAGGTCCGTGAATGCGTTGTAATCACGGGGTCTTCAGGCTCGGGTAAGAGTCTTTTTTTGCGGGCACTGGCTGATCTTGATCCCAATGTGGGTGAGGTTTGGTTACAAAATGAATCGCGTTTGGATTGTGAGCCTGACCGGTGGCGCCGGCAGGTCGCTTTGTTAGCTGCTGAATCGCATTGGTGGAGTGAGAGCGTAGGGGAGCATTTCCCCGTGCTTGGTGAGCAACAACTACCAGCCTTGGGTTTCGATATCGACGTATTGAGCTGGTCGGTATCCAGGCTTTCAAGCGGGGAACGGCAGAGACTGGCTTTGTTGCGATTGCTGGCTAATCGTCCCCAGGTGCTCTTGCTGGACGAACCCACTGCCAATCTGGATAGCCACAACACATTGCGTGTGGAGACCCTGATTAAGCATTATTTAGAGGGTACCAAGGCCTGCTGCCTCTGGGTCACTCATGATCTTTTGCAGGCCGAACGCATTGCTGAGCGGCTTATCTCTATGGAAGATGGGCGAATGGTACCCGACTAATGGATACGCTCAGCATCGATATTTTTGATTTGGGATTAGCGGCTGTGTTGGTTGTGTTCCTGGCCGCGATCATGCTGCCGATCAGCCTAGGATTGAGCCGCTCTATCATCATCGCCGCCGCCCGTACTTGTATACAATTGATGTTGATAGGTCTGATTCTGAAAATCGTATTTGCATCCGCCCGTTTAGATTGGGTCATCGCAATCGCTATGGTGATGTTGTTGGTAGCCGGGCGGGAAGTCATGG
Organism: Gammaproteobacteria bacterium; assembly: GCA_024222475.1. GTDB lineage: Bacteria > Pseudomonadota > Gammaproteobacteria > JAAEPA01 > JAAEPA01 > JAAEPA01. Next base: position 8,086 of record JAAEPA010000606.1, read on the forward strand.
TTCGGCAAGAACATCGATTTAGTGGTTGGTGGGGCTATGGCTTGGGTACGTTCAGCATGTTTTTATCGTCGTTCCTAGTCACCTTGATCGCATTACTGGTGATCATTAGTCCTCATCCATGGTATGAACCCCGCTACGCCATTCCTTTGCTCGGAATGATCCTAGGAAATACCATGACTGGGGTGGCATTGGCCGTGAACAATCTGACCCGAGCCGCAGTGCATGAGCAGGCAAAGATCGAGGCCCGTTTGATGCTTGGTTATGGTCCACAAGTCGCATTGAGCGATATTCGAAGACAAAGTATACATAGCGGTTTAATACCGATTGTCAACGCCATGGCCGCGGCGGGGATAGTGAGTTTACCTGGGATGATGACAGGACAGATTTTGGCCGGTGTCCCCCCAATAGAGGCCGTGAAGTATCAAATCCTGATCATGTTCATGATTGCTGCCGGCAGTGGATTCGGTACTTTAGGGGCTGTATGGCTGGGGTCTAGGCGATTATTCGATGAACGTCACCGGTTACGGCTTGATCGCTTGAGAAGTCGGGGGAATGGAGGGTTTACACGTCGTCATGGATAGTATTGGTCTAAAAATGCTGCCGATGAGAGCAGTACGTCTAAGCGTATTGCTCATTGTTTTGATCCCGGTTTTCGCCGTGTTGAATGCTGCGGAGATCTACAAATGGAAAGACGAGAATGGCAAGCTCCATTTTGGCGATAACAAGCCTCGGGATAGAGCGGCCGAGCAGATCGATATCAAATCCACCTCGGCAGTTCCGGTTATTCCCAGCCAGGATGAACGCAGAAAAAGACAACAACGTTTATTGCGCTTGTTCGAGCAAGAACGAGAAGAGGCTAATATCGAAGCGCAGCGCAAGAAACAGCATCAACTGCGTTCCCAAAAAAACTGCGCCTTCGCTCGCGACCGTTTACGCAGCCTGGAGCGTTCCGCCTATGTCTATGATTTAGATAAGCAGGGTAACCGCATTATCTTGCCTGAGGACCGCCATCAGGCCTCGATGAGCGCCGCTCGCAAAAAAGTCGAGCATTGGTGTAGATGATTCAGGTGTTTTCCCACACCCGTCATAGGAAAGCTTATTGATCAGAAATTTGATCCATTTCAACCTGATCGCTCTGGCGAGCCTGATACCAGGTTCGGAAAATCCATCAATCGCCAGTGAAAAATGCGGGTTAAGTCGCTGGCTACTCGGTTTTAAACCCGGTCTTTCAGTAATACGCATCATAGATGCTGACAGACCATTCATCAAACGGCGGGAAAGTGATTGCTATAAGAATCGTACTGATTATAGGTCTTATTCTTCTGTTTGTTGGGATGGGGATGGTATTGTCAGAGGCGTTCAGGTCCCGGCTTAGCTGGGCCATAGGCATCGTTGTATTTCCATTGGTATATCCAATATATGCCATCCTAAATTGGGCGGAGGCACGGATTCGCAATGGTTTTATGGTGTCGATCGTAGGATCTCTACTGGTGGCCACTTCACTCTATGCCGGGGTTGCGAATGATCTTGTTATTATGGCTAAAGGCATCGACAATGAGCAGGTGCGGCAACAGCTCAATAAATTCGTGACCAAGGTTCCCACGGCCAGCCCTGAAAAAGAACCGCTACCCAATGATGCGACGGCCGGCAAAATATCCCTGCCGGAAGGTAAGTCCTATGACCCGCTCTATTCTGACGATGAGTTCGCCCATACTGATATTGAACCATTGCCCCCCGCGGTGAATGATCCGGCAAGGGTGGAGAGTAAACCTGCTATCCTAAAGTCTTACCGAGAGACCACATTCAGTGAACTGGATTTGCATCATGGCAAGTCATTGAAATTGACCACCAATCAGGGACAAACCAAAGAAGGAAAACTCATTGATCATACTGAGGAATCCCTGTTGCTTGAGCTGCCTTATGAAAAGGGTTTCGTAGCATTCGAGTACAATTATGATGACATTGCAAAGGTCTTAGTTTACGATTCGCTTGCACCCGAACAACACTCCGCTGAGCAAGTAAAGCAGCAGCCGTCGGTAGCACAGGAGTCGGCTCAGGTGGCCTCGGGTCAATAATTGGAGGAGTAAGACAAATTATGCGGTGTTTCGTTTATAAGAGCCGCAAGAAGGCCGAAACTTATCTCTATGTTCCACAAAAAGGAAAATTTTCAAGTATCCCCGATGTCTTGATGGATGTTTTCGGGGTGCCTGAGTTCGCCTTGGAATTCGAGCTGACAGCCGATCGCAAGTTAGCGGTAGCTGATGCCAAGGATATTATTGACTATCTGGGCTGTCAGGGGTTCTATTTGCAAATGCCTTCGGAGAATGATTATCCTATCTGAGAAATCGTTTGTTTAAGTCTTGCCACGGACGGATATTAATCCCCTTTTTTCCCTTCTTGTATTAACTCGGATCATTCAAGAACGAATTCGTTATCTTCATGCGGATTCATGAGGCGTCTGGGTAGCAAATTTTGGATTATTTCATGCTGATTCGAGCCGGTTTGTACTCCTTGCTGCTCACTCTGTTGATAGTTCTCGGCGGGTGGATATTCTATAAAGATCTACAACCGCCCTCCTTAGGAGGATTTAGGGTCCTAGATGGATTGATTGCAGCGATGTATTGGTTCGCATTCCTGATATATCTGTTTTTCAGTGTATTGCTGAGTTACTCATTGCGGGGACGCTCTTGGAAATCAGTGATTTTAGCCCATATTCTATCAATGGTCGTTGCCGTGAGTATTACTTTATTTGTGCTAAGTCTTGGTAACCGGCAGGCAACCAAGGAAGGGCGGATGGAATCATCGATCTCATCCGCGAGTCTGTCAACGCAACACCCGGCTGATCAAGTCGCTGGTAAGGACAGGGACGATCTTAATGTACAATCGCTAATTCCCCTCAATGATAATTGAAAGATTACGAAATATTGCCATTATCGCACACGTCGACCATGGTAAGACAACCCTAATCGATAAGCTGCTGGAGCAATCGGCAAGCCTGGGTGAACGTGAGAGTTTACCTGAGCGAGCGATGGATTCGAACGCTCTGGAAAAAGAGCGTGGTATCACGATCCTGGCCAAGAATACCGCCTTAAATTGGCGTGAATATCGTATAAATATCGTGGATACTCCCGGTCATGCTGATTTCGGCGGTGAGGTAGAACGCGTTTTATCCATGGTTGATTCCGTGCTTCTGCTGGTCGATGCCGTGGAAGGTCCGATGCCGCAGACTCGATTTGTGACCCAAAAGGCCTTTGCCATGGGGTTCAAACCCATCGTGGTTATCAATAAGATCGACCGGCCGGGTAGCCGTCTGGATTGGGTGTTGGATAAGACCTTCGATCTGTTCGATCGGCTCGGAGCGAGCGATGAACAACTTGATTTTCCAGTCGTTTACGCTTCTGCGCTAAAAGGTTATGCTGGTTTGAGCGGCGAGGTGAGCAGTGGAGATATGGACCCCTTGTTCGAGACTATCATCGAGCATGTCAGTGCCCCATGTGTCGATCCGCAAGGTCCCTTTCAGATGCAGGTCAGCGCCCTTGATTACAATTCCTATACGGGACTCATCGGTATCGGTCGAATTACCCGGGGCCACATCGATCCCAACACCCAAGTTAGGGTGGTCGACAGGGAAGGCAATCAGCGTAAGGGGCGGATATTGCAGCTATTGGGTTTTGATGGTCTGCATCGAGTGGAAATCGAGCAGGCGCAGGCTGGAGATATCATCGCCTTCACCGGTATGAGTGAACTCTATATCTCGGATACACTATGTGATTCCGATAACGTTGAGGCCCTTCCACCACTTACTGTGGATGAACCCACGGTTAGCATGACATTCCAGGTTAACTCTTCCCCCTTTGCCGGACGAGCCGGTAAATTTATTACCAGCCGTAAACTCGCGGAACGCTTACATGAAGAAACGCTACACAATGTGGCGCTGCGCGTAGAAACCACCGAAGATCAGGATCAATTTAAGGTATCCGGGCGCGGCGAGCTGCATCTGGCCATCCTGATCGAAAACATGCGCCGGGAAGGTTATGAGTTGGGGGTCTCGCGCCCGGAGGTGATTGTCAGGGAGATAGATGGGGTAAAGCAGGAACCTTACGAAATGGTCATGGTGGATGTCCAAGAGCAGCATCAGGGGGTGATCATGGAAAAACTAGGGGAGCGTCGAGGAGAGCTTCTCGATATGCTCCCGGACGGTAAAGGGCGTATCCGTTTGGATTACCTGGTGCCGTCAAGGGGACTCATTGGTTTTCAAACGGAGTTTATGACGGCGACTTCCGGGATGGGGATTCTGCACCATGTTTTTGATCACTACGGCCCATACAAAGAGGGTGTCGTAGGCCAGCGCAACAATGGGGTGCTGGTTTCCAAATCAATGGGCAAGACGCTTGGTTTCGCCCTGTTCAACCTCCAGGAACGGGGCGCCATGTTCATCGGGCCGGGTGAGGAGGTGTATGAAGGGATGATCGTTGGTGCGCACAGCAGGGAGAATGACCTTGTCGTCAACCCCTTGAAGGCCAAGAAACTCACCAATATGCGTGCTGCGGGGACCGACGAAAATATTCTGCTGACACCGCCCGTGCGATTTTCCCTAGAGCAGGCACTGGAATTCATCGACGGTGATGAGCTCGTTGAGGTGACGCCAAGTGCAATTAGGTTGCGTAAAAAGATGCTGGCGGAATTAGAGCGCAAACGCGCAGCCCGACAGCGTTAGGAATGCTACCGAATTAACTTTCCTATCTGGCTTGCCTTATCGTCCGTCTTCGGCGTTACGATAACAGTTACATAGCGAGGCTATGCGCCTGTTATCGTGCCTTGAATACGAACGATCATTCGGCGCCAGTTAGGGAAGTTATTTGTTCCGCATTCCTTAACGACCTGCGGTATTCCCTCTCTGATAAAGGGGAGGCGAAAATACCGTATTTGCGGTAGTGTGTTAGAGGCCATTCCATCCATCGGGGTGTACCTTCAAGTATGCACGCATTCAACACGAATCCCACCGAGGTTACCCCGGAAAAACCCGTTGTCCTCATCGTGGATGATGCCCGTACCATGCGGGCTTCCATCGACCGGATATTGAGAGAGGATTTCGAGACTCTGGAGGCAAAGGATGGAGACGAGGCCTGGGAAATCATTAGCCGAAAATCCACGCTTCATGTCGTTCTATCAGACTTGATGATGCCCAATAAAAACGGGTTTCAACTACTGCGCCAGATCAGAGAATCCGATCACAACCAGATCAATCAATTACCGGTCATTATTATCACCGGACATGAAGATGATGCGCGGATGAAGCGCCAAGCCATGGCCCTTGGAGCCAGTGACTTCATCTCCAAGCCATTTGATTCCATCCAAATCAAGGCGCGGGCCAGATCCTATGCAAAACATGGTGATACCAATCGCAAACTAGAATATGCCCGCAAGATATTAAGTCAGAAAACAACCATCGACGACCTGACCGGCTTGGCTAATCCGCGATTTTTTAAGGAACATGGCCGGGGGTTGTTGGCATTCGCCGCGCGTCAGGGCTTGGACGTTTCCGTACTGAGGATCAGTATCGATAAATTCGACCTTCTCGAAAAAAAGAAGGGTAAGGCGGTGGCGGATAAAGTGCTCCTAAATATCAGCAGGATCATAGACGCAAGCGTGCGCGCCGAAGATAGTGTTGCTCGAATCGAGAAGGCTAAATTTGCCGTCATGATGCCGGGGGCTAATGAGGCCGGGGCAAAGGTTTTAGCCGAGCGCATTCATCGTCTGATCGGTAATGCGGTCTATAAGCTGGGGGAGATACGGTTTCGCATGACCGCTAGTGCGGGTCTGGTGTATCAGGCCCAAGGCCAATCCATTTCCTTTGAAAGGGTCGTGGAGTTAGCCGAGGCACGTCTCGATACCGCAATAAAAAAAGGCGGTAACAATCTTGTCCTGGGTGATATTGGGGTGCAAGGGGCTCAACAGGATTTGGGGTCTATTCGGCGACCTCTAACCCTAGAGGAGGCATTGGCATTACTTGGCGCCGGTCAGACCCACGGGTTAGGGGAGCATCTTAGTGACTTACTTACAAAAATCTATCCGCTATTGGAATACAGCGACAAAGAACTGGACTTGGGGATGGCGCCGGCTTTGGAAACGTTGAGTAATGTCTTAGGAATGCGAATGAAATAACTTCCTTAGGAATGCTACCTACACACTTCCCTATCTGACTTGTCAGATCGTCCGTCTTCGGCGTTGCAACAACAGTGATATAGCCGAGGCTATGCGCCTGATGTCGCGCCTTGAATGCGAACGATCATTCGGCGCCAGTTAGGGACGCCATTTTCCTTGCATTCCTAAGATGGCATGCCATGTTGCATGTGCGGTGTCGTCGCCTGGCGATTTACCCCCTCAGTAGATCAGCATCCGTTGGGCCTGGCGATATTTTTCTGCGGTCATTTTTACAACTTCCGCCGGCAAGATCGGGCCTGGGTCGGATTTATCCCAGTCCAGTGTCTCTAGATAATCGCGTACGTACTGCTTATCAAAGCTGGGCGGGCTGATACCCGGCCGGTAAAGGTTGGCAGGCCAAAAGCGCGAGGAGTCCGGTGTGATTACCTCATCGATCAATACCAGATTGCCCTGTTCATCGAGTCCAAACTCAAACTTCGTATCCGCGATGATAATGCCGCGTTCAATGGCATGGGTGGCGGCTTGTCGATAGAGTTCAAGGCTAAAATCTCGCATCTTTTCAGATAATTCCCTGCCAATAAGATTCACCAGTTGGGCGTAATCCACGTTGATGTCGTGGGATCCTACGGCGGCTTTTGTGGAGGGGGTAAATATGGCTTGCGGAAGTTTGTCGGCCAGATTCAATCCCTTGGGTAAGGGTGTCCCACCCACCATTCCCGTGCGCCGATAGTCTTGCCAGCCAGATCCGATAAGATAGCCCCGAACGATGGCCTCTACGGGCAAGGCATTCAGTTTCCTCACGATCACGCTGCGGCTGAGCAACGCTGTCTTTTGATCTGCGTGCCCAAGGACGGTTTCCAGGTGAATATTCGTCAGATGGTTGGGAACCAGATCCTTGAATTTCTCAAACCAGAAATTGGAAATCGAGGTTAGGATCTCACCTTTGCCCGGTATAGGGGTCGGCAGGACGACATCGAAGGCGGAGATACGGTCACTGGTAACGATCAGCAGATGCGTTGCATCGAGCTCATAGATATCACGAACCTTGCCGCGGTGCAGTAGATTGAAACCAGGTAGATCGGCGTTGTAAGACAGTATTGACATGTGGTTCAAGTATCCGTTGTGTAAGAGCTAAGACTTAGAGAGAATATAGCGTTTTCTCCATAACAAGGAAAACAAGCGATGTCCGATCATAACTCCCAGCCTATTGTGGGGTTAGTCATGGGTAGCAACAGTGATTGGCCGGTGATGGAAAATGCGGCCCGGCAGCTGGATAGCTTTGGCATAATCTATGAATCAAAGGTCGTTTCCGCCCACCGCACTCCCGACTTGTTGTACGAATATGCCCAGTCTGCACCAGGGCGGGGATTGAAATGTATTATAGCGGGGGCCGGGGGAGCTGCCCATTTACCCGGAATGCTGGCGGCAATCACCATCCTGCCGGTACTCGGTGTTCCGGTCCCTTCTAGGTATCTCAAGGGGCAGGACTCTCTATTATCTATCGTACAGATGCCCAAGGGGATTCCTGTGGCGACCTTTGCTATTGGGGAAGCTGGTGCGGCTAATGCCGCCCTTTTTGCAGCTGCGCTACTGGCAATCGAGGATGCTGCGCTGGCAAAAAGGCTTCATGAATTCAGGCAGCATCAGCATGATACCGTAACCCGCATGACCCTGCCGCTGCGGACATGATTCTTCCCGGAGCTACCCTGGGCATGTTGGGTGGTGGCCAGTTGGGCGGCATGTTTACCGTCGCGGCCCGCACCATGGGTTATCGTGTAATCGTCCTCGATCCGGATCCGGACAGCCCAGCGGGTCGAATTGCCGATGAACACCTGCACGCGGCGTATAATGATAAACGGGCATTGGAACAACTGGCCAAGGCCTGCAATGTCGTTACTACAGAATTCGAGAATGTACCTGCAGCCACTCTGCGCATTTTAGATCAATGGTGTGCGGTGCGGCCTTCGGCCCGGGCCTTGGAGCTGACTCAGGATCGTATTCGAGAAAAAAACTTCATTAGCGAAATCGGCTTGGCCACGGCGCCTTTTCACGCTGTTTATGATCAGCAGGGACTTAAGGTGGCGTGCAAGGCTATCGAACCACCTTATATTGTAAAACGATCTACACACGGGTATGACGGAAAAGGGCAGTATCATGCCGACGATCTAGCCACGGCCGAGATCGCCTTTGCCAAGTTAGGCAAAACGGCCTGCATATTGGAGCACAAGGTTGACCTCGCCAAAGAAATATCGGTGGTGTTGGGGCGTGCGACTTCAGGGCGCAGCGCTTGTTTCCCAGTGGCTGAAAACGAGCATAGCGAAGGAATACTTAATTTGAGTCTAGTACCCGCTCGGGTGCCCGGAGGCATTGCCCTGAAGGCCGAGCAAATGGCCATTTCCCTGGCGCGGGCTTTGAAATATTGCGGCGTGCTGGCAGTGGAATTCTTTTTAACAGGAGAGGGCCAATTGCTGGTCAATGAGATTGCTCCACGACCGCACAATAGTGGACACTATACTTTGGACGCGTGTAAGACATCTCAGTTTGAGCAGCAGGTGAGAATGATATGTGAACTACCGGCAGGGAGCACCGATCTTCTCTGCCCTGTTATCATGGTAAACCTGCTAGGAGATCTCTGGAACGCCGATCAACCCCACTGGGAAGCCCTGTTGAGGCACCCTAATGCCAAATTGCATCTCTATGGGAAACGTCAAGCCCGCCCCGGTAGAAAGATGGGACACATGTGTTATCTGGATGCGGATATTCAAAGGGCCGAGCGGCAGGCCCGAGAGATCTTGAGAGACTTGAAAGGTTAAACAGACATCGTACTTAAACTTTAAGATGGCTCACCTATGAACAAATTTCGTGCTTTTAGGGTCCATGCCGATGCCAACGCTTATCGTGCGGGCATCGAGGAACTTACTCTGGATGACCTTTCCCCGGGAGAGGTTGTTATTGAGGCGTTTTATTCCAGTGTGAATTTTAAGGATGCACTGGCAGGTACCGGCAGAGGCAAGATTCTTCGACGTTCTCCGCTAGTCGGTGGCATCGATGTCTCTGGACAGATTATATCCAGTACGGATGCCCGTTTTCAGGCTGGGGACTAAGTGTTGGTCACTGGTTGTGGCCTCAGTGAGCAGCATAACGGCGGCTATGCCGAGGTGGTCAGAGTTCCTGCCGACTGGGTGGTGCCGATTCCTGATAGCTTGGATCCCTTTAAGGTCATGGCTATCGGTACGGCCGGTTTTACCGCTGCCTTGGCGATCGCGCGCATGCAAGATAATCACCAGGATCCTCGGCTGGGGCCCGTCTTGGTCACCGGTGCTACCGGCGGGGTGGGCAGTTTCGCCATCAGTTTGCTTAATGGTCTGGGATATGAGGTGGTCGCGCTAACGGGTAAAAGCGATGCCACGCCGTATCTCCTCTCCCTTGGTGCGGGCCGGGTTCTGGATCGCCATAGTCTGGGTCTGAAATCCCAACCCATGGAACGTGCACAGTGGGGCGGGGCTATAGACAACGTGGGGGGAGATATACTTTCCTGGATTACCCGCACGGTAAATCCCTGGGGGAATATCGCCAGTATAGGTCAGGCTGCGGGGGTCGATCTCAAGACTACGGTAATGCCCTTTATACTTCGAGGTGTCAGTCTGCTGGGGGTATCATCGGCCAATTGTCCTCGTGAGTGGCGCATGCGTCTTTGGCAACAGCTGGCGAGTGATATGTATCCTAGGCATCTCGACAGCATCGTTACAGATACTGTTTCGATGGAACAACTTCCCGGCATTTTCGAGAAGGTATTGAGCGGAAAGATTAAGGGTCGTGTCGTCGTTGATATTAAATCGCGTTGATGATGAAGAGTGACGGTCGGTTGCTTAGCCCTGTGACTTCATCAGCGTATCGATCAATTTAACGGTGATTCTTGCCGTAGCACCCCAGAGTATCTCACCTTCGTATTCGCGATAATAGATGACTGGAATAGGGGATTGCTGCTCAGAGAGACGCCAGTGGCGAATTTCCCGGTTGCCTTGATTCGCTAACCAATCGAAAGGAATGGTAAAATATCGACTCACTTCCTTTTCATCAATACGTAGAGGGTAGGGCCATGGAACGTGGCCCACTACCGGGCGGATCCGATAGCAGGTAGTACTGACGTGGTCATTTAGATGCCCGAGTATGCGCACATCGGCGGATCTTAATCCAACTTCTTCCCAAGCCTCTCTCAAGGCTGTGCTCTCCATGCTTAAATCGTCTGCTTCGTGTCGCCCTCCCGGAAAAGCGACCTGCCCGCTATGGTGATCTTGGTCATTATCTGCACGACGGATAAACAGTAGATGCCAGGCCTGCTCAATCGAGACCATCGGTATCAGCACGGCAGCGGGCACCGATGAAGAACTACCGGGAAACAATGGGGGATGGCTTTCGGGAATCGCAGTTGCAGTATTTCTACGGAGTCGTTCTGAAATCTCTGTGCTGGTCAGGGAAAATGTAGCGCCAGGGTGGGGCATCTCAAAATGACAAGCATCCAAAATTAAGGGGTTGCTCGCATTTTTTGACCTTGCTTCCAAGCCTTC
>JAAEPA010000607.1 GCA_024222475.1 Gammaproteobacteria bacterium
CCTTTCCCCAAAGTCGAAAGGTATCAAAGATCCCGAAATACTGCCTGATGGCACCATAGAACGCTGTTAGAACCGCGTAATCTTGGCGAATTACGCTTGCTGTAGAGGTTTTTCCCAAGAAGAACATGGAGTTCGGAGTAACGAACAAAACTGGGGCCTTGCCACGACCGCAACGGCTACAGTTTCTTTAGTTATGGAGGTATTGTACGGCGAATCAGTCGAACAGACTCCTTTGCGGTGGCGCCCGGCTTGGCGGCAACACCACCGGTTCAGCCAATACGGCCTTGTTATCCAGGTGGGTGAGTATCTTGTCGATGACCCGGGGATCTTCGATACAGGCGATGACGTTGAGCGCGCCGCCACACGTGGAGCAGGTTTCGATGTCGATGTTGAACACCCGCTTCAATCGCTGGGCCCAGCTCATCGCTGCCCGGCGCTCTGCTGGTGAGTGGCATTGCCCATCTTCATCAGCGCTGCGCTTACTGCCTTTGCCTCGTTTAGAAGGCGTGAC
>JAAEPA010000608.1 GCA_024222475.1 Gammaproteobacteria bacterium
GCCCTGCGATAAGATGTCTAACCGAAGCAGATGGGCTAACCAGCGCGAATCAGAATGATCGTCTGAATACTTCAATCCTTCATATTGTTTAACCGCCGCGGGATTGACCAGATGAACCTGATAGCCCGCTTCCATCAATCCGTCTACCAACCAATACCAGTTGTAGGTGGATTCTACCGCCAATCCCTGTAGCGCCTCTTGGTAGGGTGCCAACTCGCTGAGAATGTAGGACAAATCATTGCCTAATCGTCGTTGATAAATCACCTGGTCTTTTTCATCCAATAGCGTCACCACATTATTATTGGAATGAAGATCAATTCCACCGTATAGTTTCATTTCCGACTCCTCTTTCAGGTTCTCGATCAATGCTGCTGAACATCGAACGATACCGCTTCTTTGGGGAGTCGGCTAGATGATTATCAGGTCTTGCAATCAAGTATTTCTGAATTGTGGTTTGAAGTCCAACGGTACGAAAAGTTACTCTAAGCAAGCGGACAAGGTTTTACATACCTAATTCACTATGCGAACCAAGACGCACAAGCTGTAACGCCTCATTATCTGGCTTGCGGTAGATTAGAACCAGATCGGGTTTGATATGGCAATCTCGATGATCTTTCCAATCGCCTGCCAACGCATGATCTCGATGTTTTTCAGAAAGCAGTTGGTTATTGATTAAAGCTTTCAACACTTCAATAAATGTAGATTCCAGTGTTGCTCGATGTTTGCTTTTGGCTTCTCGTTTGTAATCACGCTTGAATTGAGTTGTTCGCTCAATCCTCCGCATTTAAGTCAGTCCTAAGTGCATCCACATTATCGAAAGATGCCAATTTCCCACGCCGAGCTTCTTTCATTGCCTCGATGGTTTCAGCATTAGGGACCAGCGGCTCGAAAGGTAGTGCTTTTTCTCTGGCAACACGCGTTAACAACATACGAAAAGCATCCGAGACAGTCAGCCCCATGCTTGCCAGCACAGCGGTGGCCTCTTCTTTAATCTGCTCATCAATCCGAGCCCGCACAACAGCATTGGTAGGCATAGTACATTCTCCTATAGTAATGGGCTACATTGTAGCTCATTACTGAGTGTCTTGTGAAATTATGAGTCAGTGGGATTGTCATTTTGATGCATACCCTAGACTGACGTCAGGGAACGAGCCGCAAAAGCGTCAGGATAGAGTCCGGCTCGTAATTGATTGACACATGTTTCCAAGGGTCTTAGATTTCTTCCTGACACCTTGAGTCGAGAGGACACCTTGCACGGACAACGAGTCGGTTATATCTGCGTCAGCAGCTTTGATCAGAACCCGGAACGTCAGCTCGAGGGTGTGGCGGTGGACCGGGTGTTCACCGACAAGGCATCCGGTAAAGACGTGCGCCGCCCGGAATTGGAGAATCTTCTCGCTTTCGTGCGTGAGGGCGATACCCTGGTCGTGCACAGCATGGATCGCCTGGGTTCAGTCATGCATCTCTATAAACTCGCCAGCGCCTGCAACTCCGGTGGGCAGTGTTGTCAGGATTCCCAGATTGACCTTTCAACACTCATGGCCTGCAACCCCTGAAAGAGTATCGGCACACCACAACAACACGTATTACGGAGCTATCATGTTCACCATTTGGTTCCGGCTCGAATATTTCGCTGTCTACGCTTCATCACTTTTGTTACCGCCAGCAACGCAAGACTCGCTATACGGAGGAGCTGGTACTCCTTCCACAGCAGGACTTTCACCTGCCAGATGCACGCCGCTTTTCCCAGCGCACTGCAGGATACATGTAAAAAGTTATCACAACGGCTCTGAGAAAAACTCCGTGTACTATGACATCCTAACGAGGCTGGCCTCGACGTCGTACCGACGTCACTGACCGACAGCTCCCGACCCACACCCGTCATTCACGTTGGGGGCCTGAACAATAGCAATCGGGCTCAGACCAGACATACGGAACCCACATTCAAAACACAACGCATTATCCCAACACCCCGGTGCGCGGCCGGTCACGCGCGGGGCCGGGTATCATGAAGTTACCCGACCCCACTATTGTCGTTTTCGTGTTGGTCTTTGCAGTAGTATTATAGGGAGGTGCTCTGTAGCACGACCAACGTTATTGCGAAACGATCACCCGGTCTCCGCTGGGTAGATCCACCGCCAGCAGGGCATCCAAACCGGTATCCAACACTAGCGCGCGATTGTTGTCGCCATCCAGGGCGACACCCTCTGGGTTGGAGAACGCGGGTCCGGCGCCGGTGGTATCATTTGAGATCACCGTGCGCTCGCCACTGCCCAGATCCACCGCCAACAGGGCCCCTACACCGACAGCCTCACTATCCACCACCAGCGCGCGATTGTTGTCGCTATCCAGGGCGACATTCACTGGGCCGGAGAACGCGGGTCCGGCGCCGGTGGTATCATTTGAGATCACCGTGCGCTCGCCACTGCCCAGATCCACCGCCAGCAGGGCATCCAAACTAAAATCCACCACCAGCGCGCGATTGTTGTCGCCATCCAGGGCGACACCCTCTGGGCCGGAGAACGCGGGTCCGGCGCCGGTGGTATCATTTGAGATCACCGTGCGCTCGCCACTGCCCAGATCCACCGCCAACAGGGCTTGCAATCCTACGAAACCTCCATCCACCACCAGCGCGCGATTGTTGTCGCTATCCAGAGCGAAAGCGTTCGGGGAGGAGAACTCGGGTCCGGCGCCTGTGGTCGGATTTGAGATCGCCGTGCGCTCGCCGCTGTCCAGATCCACCGCCAGCAGGGCTTGCAATCCTCCGAATCCGCTATCCACCACCAGCGCGCGATTGTTGTCGCTATCCAGGGCGACAGCGTTCGGGGAGACGAACTCGGGACCGGCACCGGTGGTCGCATCTGAGATCACTGTGAGCTCACCGCTGTCCAAATCCACCGCCACCAGGGTTTTTAGATCGCCGGTTGACCACCCCACCACCAGCACGCGATTGTTAGCGCTATCCAGGGCAACATCCAAATCGACGGAGAAGGCGAACGCGGAAATCTGATTAGAGATCACCGTGCGATCGCCGTTGCCCAGATCCACAGCAAATATCAATTGCTGCTCACCCGCAAAAATTCCGGTACTCGCCACCAGCGCGCGATTGTTGGCGCTATCCAGGGCGACAGCCCTCCTTAGTAACGTGAACACGGGTCCGGCGCCGGTGGTATCATTTGAGATCACTGTGCGCTCGCCACTGCCCAGATCCACCGCCAACAAGGCATCCAAACTATTATCCACCACCAGCGCGCGATGGTTGGCGCTATCCAGAGCGACATCCCATGGGGTGCGGAACGCGGGTCCGGCGCCGGTGGTCTCATTTGAGATCACCGTACGATCGCCACTGCCCAGATCTACTGCCAACAGGGCA
>JAAEPA010000609.1 GCA_024222475.1 Gammaproteobacteria bacterium
AGAGACTCGAAGGGGGCCTCGATGTCGAATTTATAGTGTTTAGCCAGGGACTGTATCAGTTGAAAATAATAGGCATTGCGCCGATCCCAACCGCGTACCGCCCCACCGGCCAGACTCAAGTCCGGTTGGGGTACGATCAGCTTGGGATCGAAGTATTGTTTCTCACCCAGTCCGTCGCAGCCGGGGCAGGCGCCAACCGGGTTATTGAACGAAAAAAGGCGTGGTTCCAGTTCGGCAAGGCTGTATCCACAGCTTTTACAGGAAAACTTTGATGAAAAAACAATAAGATTGTCTTGAGGGGCCTCCATTGAGCTGACGTGGGCCAGGCCGTCGGCAAGGCGTAATGCGATTTCCAAGGATTCCGCCAATCGAAGCTCAATTTCCTCGCGCACCTTGAATCGATCTACGACGACATCAATGCTGTGTTTGCGATGAGGATCCAAGGATGGTACGGCATCGAGCTCCACCACCTCGCCATCGATCCGGGCGCGTATAAAACCCTGGGTTCGCAGACCTTCCAGAAGTTGCAGGTGCTCGCCTTTGCGGTGCTTGACCACGGGGGCAAGCAGCATCATGCGGCTGCCCTCGGGCAAGTCCATCAGCAGGTCCACCATCTGGCTGACGGTCTGGGCTTCCAGCTCAAGGCCGTGTTCCGGGCAGCGAGGGATACCGACCCGCGCAAATAACAGGCGTAAATAGTCGTAGATTTCAGTAATAGTGCCTACAGTAGAACGGGGATTCTGAGAGGAGGCCTTCTGCTCTATGGAGAT
>JAAEPA010000610.1 GCA_024222475.1 Gammaproteobacteria bacterium
GCAATTATCGCTCGAACAACCTCATTTGCTCGAAATACCTGTCTCGCTCTTCCTGAGCCCGGATATAGTCGAGGACTACCTCTTCGTCCAACCCTACCGTTGATACAAAATAGCCTCTTGCCCAGAAGTTCTCTCCTTTGAAATTCCTCGTCTTTTTCCTAAATTGCCGCGCTATCGCAATAGCGCTCTTGCCCTTGATATACCCCACTACGTTTGAAACCGCATACTTCGGAGGAATACTGATGCACATGATCCCCCATAAGATGTCCCTCTTCTATCTGACACTTCCGGCAGCCTGCTAGCTCATGAGACATCGCTCCCAAATGGTTCCGTAAATCCCCATAGATAACCTTCTTCCGGTATTTCGGGATAAACACTACATGATATTTACAGTCCCATTTCGTATGTGCCAAACTCTTGTAATCTCTCATCTCGATTCTCCTTCGTGCTTTTGGTCGAGCTACGAAGAGTAATCGGACCGTGGGAACGGTCAAACCCCTGAGAGTCCCCCGGCACAGCCGGGGGTTTATCTTGTTTAATTACTTTGTCCTCTTCGAATTCCTTAGCCTGGAATGCGTACTGAAGACTGACGCCTCTGCTGCAGCCAACAAGGTCCCGTGACAAGCCAGCTATCCTGAGCTTGGGCTTGGGCTTGAGCTTGGGCTTGCACTTCAGCCTGTTCCTCAGATACCCCTACTGCTTGTAATTTCTTAACATACAAAATATGAAGATCATGGCTCTATTAATACTATTCCTTTTTGTCCAGCCAGATGCCCTTGCTGCTGGAAAGTACGAGATAGAGAAACTCAATGATTTAGTCTTTAAGCTTCCAATACTCGTAAAGCAAAAATCAACGGGCAAAAAGCAGACAATGGTTCTTGTGCATGGGCTGGGAACCAAGGCTTCTGTAAGCTGGGATCCCATCAGCGATGAGTTAGCCAAGCACTATCATATCGTGACTTTTGATTTGCCCGGGTTTGGGCAGTCTTTAGGTGAGCTAGGCGTACCACCCTCACTAGAGTCCTATTCTGCGCTTGTGATGAGGATCGTTTCTGAATATGCTAAATCGAAAATCATTTTTGTTGGACATTCTATGGGGGCGGCCATAGGCCTGCGCTTTGTGAGCCAGTACCCACACTTGGTGGACAAGGCGGTGTTCATGGATGCGGCTGGCATTTTAGAAAAGGCTGCCTATCTGAAGTTTCTGACTCGGATGGAGCGAAATACTCCAGTCAAAAGCCTTTTTGCCGGTCTATCCAACATCCTCTCGGATGTGGCAGTGGAAATATTCGACGGGTTTTCTAATATTGAAGTGATCAAAGGCCTTATGCATAAGAACACGGACGTAAACATTGCCATCAACCTGATTGAGACAGACTTCACCAACGACATAGAAAACATCAGGGCCAAAACCCTGATTATTTGGGGCGCGAAGGACTTAACGGCACCCCCTAGAACGGGCAAAATGCTGAACTTTCATCTCATGAGATCAAAGCTGGTGGTGTTGCCCGAAGCAGGCCACATCCCTCATATTAAAACGCCCAATAAGGTCGCAGAGATTATTCAGCAATGGCTCGAGTCGCCAAAGCTCGATGAGTATCAGTTTCCAGAACTTGGCGACCAATCTTTTTACTGCAAAACAAAAGAGTTGAAAGAACCCATGAGTGGCTCTTTTGGGGCCTTGGTCTTTAAGGGGTGCAGCAATATACAACTTAAAAACCTCAGTGCTCGCAGCATTCAACTTGAGGACTCTGTGGCCACTTTTGATAATGTGAAAATCGTTTCTGATCAAGTGGGGCTGACCACAAGTGAATCCAGTGTGCTGGCTACTAACTTGGTCATTGAGGCCCCATTGGGCATTCAAAGCAAAGGCTCAAAGTTGGACTTGGCTGGGGCCATCATCAATTACACAACAGCCCCCATCAAGGGTTCGAACAGCTTGGTCTATTGGTCCACAAGTTTCCAAACTCAAAATGGTCAGCTAACTAAGACCATCCATAAAAAACAGATTGTGCGTAAATGACACCAATTCTAACCAAAGCCTCATATACGGGCCAGTCACTCACTGATATCTGAGCAGCTGGCTAATTCCTCATCGTTTCAAAATGAGATTTCCCAGTGATTTCAGCTCCCTATCTTGGCTGCCGGTTTAAAATTTAGTTGCTTGGGAGCGGGAGGGTCAGAATGATCAGTCAATTTTTTAAACCATTTCGGCCATTTCGGTGACACTTTACCATTTAGTGCCTAGGATATTAGGCACTTAGCTCGTCTTCCCAGAATCACCATTTCCGGCATTAGGATAAACGGGTAAATAGTAAAGCGTCACCGCTATCCAAGTGTCTATCACCCCCCAGCTTGAGTCGACGGACGCCTGTAATCTCAATTGCACAACGTGTTCGCGCGATGTGTTGGTTGATCAACCAAGTATGCTGAGTTTGTCTTTCGCTACCGGCAAATTCGGTCGGACCCGATCCTGATGCGCCCATATTAATCGAGGAGTTAGGACTCAATGAAGTCCCAGGCCCATAAGTGAATCAAAGCATTGGAAAAAACCAAAAAAGGTCGTGGTGTATTTGCCCGAGCGCTGGCAACTCGCGCGGTCCATCCCATTTACACTCAGTACACGGAATATGCGCACGGACTTTATCTTAAATGGCAAGTGAAGTATCTCGAATGAGCTGGCGCGGATACCCTTTTTTGGTCTAGTGAGTAGACTTAGGGTGTGATGTCTAAGTTCTACTCACCAGACCCATGCTCTTTTGTTCCAGGGACATTCAGATCTCCACCGACTGCCCAATCACCAATGATAACCCGCGGTCACCCCGGCAAGAACACCACCGGCTTCCCGACCCTTGTCGAATAGGGTCACTTCCGCCCTGGAGTAACGCACATCCAGACCCAGATTGAAGTGAGGGGTGAGTCCAACGTACATGCCGCCACCAATCCATCCACCTATGGCATTGTCATCCTCTGAGCGCGTGGTCGAGGCATCCTTATCTTTCATTTCGGCGTAGGTGAAAGCAACACCACCGCCTATATAGGGTTTTATTGAATAGCCTGGAAGTTCGAAAATCTTCCTGACACCCAAGTGTTTCTCCACAGTATAGCCTTCGTCTTTTTGTGATCCATCCTCATGCACATCGCCTGAACCGATAATGTCGAGTGCGATACTCACTGGCCAGTCATGCTTTTTGATATCGATCAGCACCCCCACCGCGAACTGGCTGTCGAGTTGTGGCCAGTTCTTATCATCCAGTGATTTATGGCCCAGATAACCCGCTTACGTTCCCAGACCAGTCACCCGCATGAGCTGCAGACAGGCTCAGAAGAAGTAAGGTGGAAATGGCTACTTTTTTGAGTTTTGAAGATTTCATTGTTGATCTCCCCTTGAGTTTGAATGCACTGAGTGAATCTCCGTACTTGATAAGAAGTCTGGCACTAATCCGCTGGTTTATCGTCTTTCCCTGTAGGGGAGGACATTGTTTAAGGGTTCTGATCTATAAGGAAGGACCTCAGCAACGGCTTTTTTGAACGCGGACGACGCGATATCCGTCTGCCTTTCAAACGCGTTATAAAATGTCGACTTGGAATTGAAGGCCTATTCCATGGCAGTATCGAGAATGGTTTGGGTATGGGACAGAGGATTGATGAACAGTTTTTTTGCTGTTTCGATGCGGTGCGTGTGACATGGCCAAGGAAACTGATATGCAACAGTTCGTTGAATATCGGGGAGAGGTAGTTTGGCGAGATGTGGGCGGCAAGGGCAGGTTGGTGTGTCGTAGGTCCACAGCATGCCACCGAGCATGCACTACCTCTCTAGATCACTTTTTTCAGTAGTCTCTTCGCGGTCTTGCTTGTAGCTATCATAGCCTTCGCTGACTCGTTCTATGCATTCAGCATATTCGGATTGAGGGACTTTCCAACACTCAGCTTTCTGGTAGTTTTGTATCGCTGCATACCATTCTCTGGTACTACAGGCATGGATTAATACAATGGATAGTGACACTAGTAGGTATTGGCGCTTGTTCACTTCCTTAATTCCAGCACACAAAACGTTGCACAATAGGCTGTCCGCCCTGAGCTCTCTATACTTCGTGACATTTTTGGCTCAGGGTCCTTTTTCTTGAATTCAGGGTTCTAACTTCTGTCCATCATATGTTTATTTTTCTTGAGGTTGCTCTGAGAGGTTATTTTAGAACAGCTCCTAAACAATCCCTATGCCGCTGATTGTCTAGCTCATAGGCGAGCAATGGTCAGTGGATTACACTGTTGCCTTGATCCGGCCCTTGAATTGTTTCGAGGTTTGTCTTGGCAAGTCGATCTATCACGGCATCGAGACTCGTCTCACTGATCTCACGGTTAAATTCTGCACGAAATAAATGTACTAGACTCAAGCCGTCGATGGTCACATTATAGGCCTTCCATTTTCCATCATTAAGCCAGAAACTGTAATTTACCGCCAACGGCGGCTTACCGAACTGAACAACTTCAGTATATACCACCTGGCGATTTGCGCGTCTCTCTGTCCCTTTCTGCGGAAGCATCTTAACTTGAGTGCCTGAATAATCGATCAGATATTTGGCGTACGTTCTCATCAGCATCCCTTTAAATTCCCGAGTGAAACGCTCACGCTGCGGTACGCTGGCCTTGCGCCAGTTATGACTCAATAGGAGCTTGGAAAATGCCTTTAAATCAATCGCAGGGAGAAGGATTTCATCAATGAGCCGCCGTATCTGCTGGGGGGCATCCCTGAGTTTTTCCGGATCTTTGTTCAGGGCCTCGATGATTTTCCTTGAGGTCTCTTTTACAATCTGATCTGGTTCTCGGAGGACCTCAGATTGCATATGAAATGCCAGCAGATTAGATCGAGACATAGGGTCTTCTTCTACTTCCGGTGCTGTCAGGGCTGTCGAGGAGAAAAATGGGCTAATCACCAAAACCAGTATTGTAATCAGGGTAAATTGCATTAATTTTCTAATAATTGAGACTCCCTTTTTTGTTAAAGGGGTAGTATCGTAATCTCTACAGGTCACGTCATTGTTGAACTCGTGCACAGCTCCGATCACCCGCATGGGCTGTGGGCAGAGCCAGAAGAAGCAAAATAGAAATGGCTGCTTTTTTAGATTTGAAGATCTCATTGTCGACTTCTCATTTGGTTTAAAACACTGAGTGAATCTCTGTGCCTGATGAGAAGTCTGGCAGTAACTCGTTGATTTATCGTCCGTCCCTGTAGGGAAGGACATTTTTCGGGGTTCTGATCTATTGGAAGGACTCCAACGATGGTTTTTTCTGAACTCAACCGGAATGCCCGAGAGCTGGCCTGCTCATCAGACGCCAGATCAGCAGTGAGATCAACAGGATCAGGCCTAATGCCTCGATACGCTCCGCTAGTTTCAAGAACAATGCATTGACGATCCGATCATCCTTGAGAAAACCGAAGTTTCTCTCGATTGCATGTTGATCTTTGTAGGTCCGTAAGATCACCTCAGGGCTATAGCCCTGTTCCCCTTCGGCTGGAATGTTGCTCAGCAGGACAAAACACCACGCCATCTTGCGGCGTCGAGCAATCAGCTGTTGTTTTTCAATGACCTGCGCTTGCAGTCCATAGTCTATGGCAACGGGGTGCGCGAGGTATTCTTGTTGGGCCGTCCACGAGCATACCGTGGAATCTCGATCACACTGAGCTTGAGTTGGTGATAGGCCGTCTCCTGTGCCATGGCCTCGATGGCTGCCGCTTCGGGATCGGCTCGGCAGAAAAATTGTTTCTTCAGGTGGGCCTTTTCCATGGCCTTGATCGCTTTCAATGAGGCCGCTAGTTCGCGCTCCAGGCGTTTCTGACGTCGCTTGTCATGGGCACTGGAATGAACGACCACCGCCCGGTATTGCTGGTCATTAAGGGTGACTGTCTGCTCATGTACCTGATACGTGGCTTCCGGACGGTTGGGCGTCGGCGTCGTCAGGGCAATGCGCCCAATCTCGTCCCACTGATCGGCATCGATAGCGCTGAGAAGATCTTCTGGGTGCCTGCATCAAACAGATGCTCCAACATCCACCCGACGTTGTCGTCACGGAAATAGCTTGCCGGAATCTCTTGGCCGAACAACACCGCCCGGTCACAGGACTCGAAGGCGCTCTCTAGATGGTACAACGGCGAGCGCCCGGACAGTGTATCGAGCACCATACCCAACACAATGACGCCGGGCTCGACTTCCATCTCCACCGGCACCAGACAGGGTAAGTGTGGTGGGTATTTTGGTGAGGCATGAAATGAGGCTTTAAGTGGATCTCGGATACTTTAATTCATGGGGTGCCGACACTTCCCCACCTTCTGCCTTCTAGTCAGGAGCTTGAATTATTTTGTGGAGCTTCAGGAGCCTTTATTAAGACGTCCGATGGCCACTCGCAGGCTTAGGGCAAGGCGCTCCACGGAACGCGCCAGCTCCCCGATCTCATCGCTTCGCTCTATTCCTGCAACCTTTTCTCCATCGAGCGCCTTGAAATTTGCCAAACTGGCCTCGTTGGCAATGCTTGTGAGATGCCGTATTGGCCTGGTCAGGCGTCGTGACAGGATATAGGCGATAATCAATGCCACTATCAGGGTAACGAGTAACAGGACCAGGGCGTTTCGATGGACGCTGGTGATCGTACTGAAGGCCTCGTCGTAATCCTGCTGAGTGATCAGGGTCCAGCCATCGCTGGTGGTTTTCATATAATAGATGACGGTCTTACCCCGCTCGTCTGGGGTGATCAGGGTGGCGGCACTGCCTTCTCTGGTATGGGCCACGAAGGCGGGATGAGCACTGAAGTCCTTTCTGAACATACTGTCCTGCATCGATTGGTGGGCAATAACTTTTCCATGCCGATCGAGCAGAAAGGCATAACCCGTCTTGCCGATCCGTGAGTCGACCACTCGATCGGAGATCAAGGCAGCGGCCATACTGATTGCGAGCATTCCCTTCAAACGACCGCTCTCATCTCGGATAGCGGTGGCAAGCGTCAAGCCAGGCAATCCCGTAGTCTTACCCACCAGGACCTGGTAGGCGGTGGGTTTGCCGGCCAGGATCTGGCGTACATAACCACGTTCACTATAGTTTTTCAACGCCAAGCCATCGCCGCGGCTGATACTGTTGCCTTGTGGATCGATGACTAATACTGAATGGATCCACGGGTATTCTGCCTTGATCAGTCGCAATATGGGTTTTTGTCGGTTGGGAACCATGGAGCGAATGGCGGGTTCTGCAGCATTTTCTCTAAGCATACGATAGTTCATTTCCATCAGATCATTGACCTGAGTCACCAGCGTCCCGGTAAGCGATTCCAATCGTTGGTGTACCGATTGGGTGAGCTGAGCCGTTGTGGTGTTGTAATTGACGTACCAAACCACGACCAGGGGCAGCATGGAGACAAGGACCAAGACAATCAGGAGTTTGTGGAATATTCCAAAGCCTAGTTTTGGTTTTTGATTGTTATCATTCATGGTTGGTGAATATTTCCTGGGAACGGTGATTTTATTTTTATCCCTAAGTCTTTATTTTGAATTAATACGCAGATCTCACAACAGGAACGCCGTGGCTAGTCCCAGAAAGGCCATGAAGCCCACGACATCGGATACCGTGGTGAGTATCACCGAGCCGGACAAGGCGGGATCTATCCCCAGCTTGTCCAGAACTAGCGGAATAATAATGCCCGACAGCGCAGCGATAATCATATTAATGATTAGGGCCACACAGATCACTACCCCGATACCGACGTTTCCGAACCACAAAACGGCGATTACTGCGACCACTAATGCCCACACCACACCATTGAGACCGCCAATAGCGATCTCCTTGAAAAGCAGCCAACGGGAATTGGAGCTGCTGATCTGCCCCAAAGCAAGGCCGCGAATAGCCAGGGTCAAGGTCTGGCTGCCAGTGATGCCCCCCATGCTGGCGACGATGGGCATTAAAACCGCCAGAGCCACGATTTTTTCCAGGGTGGCGTCAAACAGGCCAATCACCCAGGATGCGAGAAAGGCAGTGACCAGGTTGATGCCCAGCCAGATGGCCCTGCGCCTGGCGCTGGGAAGAATGGGGGCAAATAGATCCTCGTCCTCTTCCAGACCAGCCATATTGAGCAATGTCCGGTCAGCTTCCTCACGGATTGCGTCCAGGACCTCTGAGACCGCGATTCTGCCCAGTAGTTCGTTGGCTTGGTTCACAATGGCAACCGAGACCAGATCGCGCTGTTCAAACAGGCGAGCAATATCGCCAATAGGGGTGTCCGCCAGGATAGGTTCCGCCTCGTGGTCCATGACATCGTCTACCCGTTGTTTCGGGTGCCCAGTGACCAGAGCCGTGAAAAACAGCTTGCCAAGATAGCTGTTATGCCGGTCGACTACGATCACGCTGTCGGTTTGGGTGCTCAGGCGGAAACGACGTAGATAGCGCAAGGCTGTTTCCAGGGTGACGTCGGGACGCAGAGTTCTAACTTCGGTCTGCATGAGACGCCCAGCAGTACCCTTCGCGTAGGTGAAATGAGTATCAAAACGCCGTCTTTCCTCTTCGTCCAGACTGCCTATGACCGCTTTGGCAACCTTTTCCGGAAGGTCGTCGATGACTTCGACGAGTTCATCGACATCCATATTTTCCCCGGCACTACGTAGTGAATCGTGCTCGAGTTCGTCAATTAATGAGGCGCGTGCTATGTCGCGCAAATGGTGCAACACCTGACCTTGCACGGTTGTCGAGATCAAGGGCCAGACCTTGCTGCGATCGTCATGGGGCAAGGCCTCGATCACCAGGGCCAGCTCGGCGGGATTATGCCGTAGCAGTTTAGTTCGAATCGTCTCCTGATCGTTCTTGTCCAGTGATTCGATGATCGATTCGATCAGGTCTTGATAAAGGAAGGACAGTTGATGTACAGCCATTTATTTTTCTCCACTCCCAGGCTTTTGTACCCAATATGCGATAGGCCCATCATGGATGGGTTTTCAGCAGTGTTGTACATTGTAATGGAAAAACGAAGCTGTCACTCGGAGAGAGCTTATAAACCGGTCATCATAGACCGCCAGTCTTGATCATTTCCAGTCGATATAACTCAGTCGGGTGAGATCCGGAAGCAGCCTGCTAAGGTCTTCACCCAAGCGGGTTAGAAGCTATTTTGAATCTATTTTATTAGACTTAGTCTAGATAACCCTTGACTTATTACGGTAAGAGCATAAGAAGCATAAACGCCCTTTTCCTCAAATTCCGAGGGGTATCAAAGACACTGAAATGGTCCTCAATGGCGCCATGGAACACCTTTTGTGCCATGTAGTCTCGGCAAATTCCACTTTCTACCGAGGTTTTTCCTAGGAAGAAATCGAATTCCCCGC
>JAAEPA010000611.1 GCA_024222475.1 Gammaproteobacteria bacterium
AGAATCAGCGGGTAGAACAACGCCATCCCCAGGCGTTGCTGCATTTCATGGCGTTGCTCGGTGTAGTCGGCCAGGCGCTCCAGAACTGCGTCCAAGTGACCTGATTTTTCCCCAGCGGAAACCGTGGCGCGGTAAAGGTCAGGGAAGGCCGCTGGAAACTCGCTTAGTCCGGCTTCCAGGGTGTGGCCCTCATTGACTTTGGCTCGTACCGTCGAGACGATGCGTCTTATTCTCGGTTTGTCCGTCTGCTTGGCCGTCGTGTTCAGGGCATCTTCCAGGGGTGTACCAGATCTGACTAGAGTGGCCAGTTGGCGGGTAAACAGGGCAAGTTCGGCGGCCTTCAAGCCCTGGGATAGCCCCCGTTTTATTCCTCCCCGCGTCTTTTCCGCGACAACCAAACTTACTTCCAGCGGTGTAAGCCCCATCTTGCGCAGGAGCTGGCGAGCTTGGCGGGAGGTGTCACCTTCGATGACACCTGATCGTTCCTGACCGCTGTGGTTCAGGGCTATGTATTCAAAGGCCGGCATGTTAAGTAGGGTTTAATCCTCTTGGGTGACGCGCATGATCTCTTCCAGGGTTGTGGCTCCGGAGAACACCAGGCGCATGCCATCTTCTCGAATGCCTGGTGACTGGGTTCTGGCATGGCGTTCCAATTCGCGTTCCGAAGCCATATCGTGAACCATGTTGCGCGTTTCCTCATCCAGAACGACCAGTTCATAGATCCCGGTACGCCCGGAATAGCCGGTGCCGTTACAGGCCTTGCACCCCTTGTGGGTGTAGATGGTAGGAAGTGCGTCGCGAGAGACTTCACCCAGGACCACTCGGAGTTGATCGTATTCTGTGGAACTGGCCGTATGCGCCTGTCTGCACTCTTGGCACAGTGCCCTGACCAGGCGTTGAGCCAGCACGGCAATGACGCTTGAAGAAAGTAGGAAGGGTTCCACGCCCATATCCCGCAGGCGAGTGATCGCACCTATTGCGGTATTGGTGTGCAGGGTGGAGAATACCAAATGTCCGGTTAGGCTGGCCTGCACGGCGATTTCCGCCGTTTCCAAGTCCCGGATCTCACCGACCATCACCACATCCGGATCTTGTCGTAGAATGGCTCGCAGACCCCGAGCAAAGGTCATATTGACCTTATTGTTGACTTGGGTTTGACCGATCCCGTCGATAAAATATTCGATGGGGTCTTCAACGGTCAGGATGTTGCGCTTCTTATCGTTCAGGCCGCCGAGTGCGGCATAAAGGGTAGTGGTCTTGCCGGAGCCGGTGGGGCCGGTGACGAGGATGATACCGTGCGGTCTTTGGATGACCTTATTGACTTCCAGATGGATTTCTTTGGCCATGCCAAGGTGCTCTAAGTCCAGGCGTCCCGCCTGCTTGTCCAGTAGCCGCAATACCACCCGTTCGCCATAACCGGAGGGCAGGGTGGATACGCGCACGTCCACCGCCCTTCCCGCCACCCGTAGCGAGATCCGCCCGTCCTGGGGAACTCGTTTCTCCGCGATGTCCAGTTTAGCCATGACCTTGATACGCGAGACGATTACCGAGGCCATATTTCTTGGCGGTTGTAATATCTCGCGCAATACTCCATCGACCCGGAAACGCACCGACAGTGCGGACTCGAAGGATTCGATGTGAATATCGGAGGCGTTCTCTCTAATTGCCTCAGTGAGCAGGGCATTGATCAGGCGGATAATCGGGGCATCGTCATCGGCCTCCATCAAGTCCTCGGGTTCAGGCAGCGATTCTGCCAGACTGTTGAGGTCCAGGTTTTCACCGATGTCATCCATCATGGCCATGGCCCCGCCCGAGCCGCCTTCATAATGTTGCGTCAGCAGCGTATCGAACTCCGTGTCCGTCACCGGGGTTAGCTTGATCGGTCGGCCTAGCAGACGGCGGATCTCGGTGAAAACGGTGGGCTTGACTTGTGGGCGGTGAAACAGTTGGACCTTGTCCTCGACCTCCGTGCCCACTACGATGCCGTGGCGCTTGGCAAAGCTGTAGGGTGGACGACGGATCTCATTGGGGCTTGTGGAAGGGGCGGTTTGAGTCATGTTCAGAGCTTGTGAATAAATTGAAATTGTAGCGAGGCGGCCACTGAGAGTAGCTGGTAAGGCGAGGCACAGCCAATATGTTGGGAGTTTATTGAAATAAATGACCGACTATTGGCTGTGTCACAACGCAGCCAGATGCTTGCAGGGGCGGCCGCAGTAGATTTCGATTTATTCACAAGCTCTTACTCCAAGTCGATAAAGGCATCCACATCCCTGTTGGTGCTGTCTTTTCGTTTATACTCAGGCAGCCTCGTTAGCAGATCGTCTATGTCCGGCAGGTTGGCCGAGGTGTCCTTAATCAAGCCTCGGTTGTTCAAATCTGCGTCCATTTGGCGGGCACGCAAGTAGTTGTATTTTCGATTGGTCACGCTATTGCTGATGGCCTTATCACTCAGAATCAGGGGATGGATGAATACCATAAGATTCTGTTTTTCTTTCCTGGTGTCTTCGAAACGGAACAGTCGTCCCAGGATGGGAATATCGCCAAGCACGGGAACTTTATTGACCGTATCCCGGAAAGTGTCCTTGATCAACCCGCCCAACACCAGGATCTGATCGTTGTCGACCAGAACACTGGTCTTGATGATACGCTTGTCAGTAATGAGGTCTGAGGCAACAAGACTTATAGCAGAGGCAGATAGATCAGACGTTTCTTGTTCAATATCGAGCTTTATGGTATCCCCCTCATTGATCTGTGGTGTAAGTTTAAGGGTCAGCCCCACGTCTTCTCGCTCAATGGTCTGAAAGGGGTTGTTCGAGTCCGTCCCGGTTTGGGTGAAAGAGCCGGTGAGAAAGGGGACCTCCCGACCCACTGTGATCTCCGCCTCTTCATTGTCCAGGGTCACCAGGGTGGGTGTGGAGAGGATATTGGTGGCGGCATCTCCCGCCAGTGCCCGCAATAATACGGCGAAACGTGTTGCACCCTCGGTCAGGCTGGCCGCCCCTAGAAACAGACCTGCGCCGATACCGGCAACACTGGAGGAGTCGACGGCCAGCTCCAATAGGTTGGGCGATGCCCCGATATTCGAAATAGCGACCGGGCCGCTACCGTTGTCGCTGGGTACCACGCCGAATTCGATCCCCAATTTTTTTGCCAAGTCGGTGTTGATCTCCGCGATGATGGCCTCCACCAAGACCTGTTGACGGCGGATGTCGAGCTGCCGGATCACACTGTTGAGATTCTTGAATATGTCCGGGGGGGCGGTGATGATCAGTGCATTGTTCTGGGGATCGGCCTGAATGTCGATTTCCTGGCGTTTACTGGCTGTACCGCCCGCACCACCCTTAGTTAGGGCGCCTTTCTTACCCTTGACGCCTTTCTTACCCTTGAGTTGTTGCTGCTGACGGCTGACACCCTGAAGTATCGGGGCGAGGTCTTCGGCTTGGGCATATCTCAAAAACACGACCTGGGTATTTCCCCCACTGTCTATAGGTGTATCCAGATGGGCGATGAGTCCGCGTACCCTCAATCTCGAATTCTTGTCTCCGCCCAGCAGAATACTATTGGAGCGATCATCGGCCGCCAATACGGGCCGTCCCGGTCCACGGGCCCCTTTATTGTCTTTCTGGGTCAGGGAAGTGATGATACGCACCAGTTCGGAAGCCGAGGCGTGTTCCAGAGGAATGATTTCAATCTGCTGGTTATCCGGGGTGTCTATGCGTTTGATGATGTGTGCCAGTCGTCTTATGTTGGCGGCCCGGTCGGATATGACCAATGAATTACTGGCGGCATAGGCCGCTAGGTGTCCCTGCTGGGGTACTAGGGGTCTGAGGATCGGAACCATCTGGGCCGCAGGGACATTCTCCACATGCAGTACTCGCGTAACCAGCTCGTCACCCGTTCCCGGGGTTGCCGGTGTGCTCACCGATACCGGGCCTTGTTTGGCTGTGACATCTGGTACGATCTTGATGACTTCGCCTACCGAAACCGCGGAATATCCATGCACCTGCAGAATAGAGAGAAAGACCTGGTAGAGTTCTCCTGAATCCATCGGTAGCGAGGAAACCACCGTAACCTTCGCCTTGACCCGGGGATCAATGACGAAGTTTTTCCCCGTGGCCTCGGATACGGTTTCTATGAGGGTGCGAATATCCGCATTCTTGAGATTGAGGGTGACTCCGGTTTGTGCGTAGGCCGGGATAAGCCATACCATGGCTACCAGCAGAACGGCCATGTAGCGTGGGATCACCCGGAAAAGAATATGGAGCGGTTTATTGGGCGATGGTTCCATAGTGAGATCCGTATAGGGTATAGACACTAATCCTTTCCTTTAAAAATCTACGGGGCCAGGTTGTGGTGTAGTGTAAACTCACTACCACCCCTTAATAGCGTGATCGTGACTTCTGAGGCGCTGACCAGTTTCTGCAACGCATTAAGCCCTTTTTCAGGGCGATCTATAGTTATTCCGTTGACGGCGGTGACGACATCGCCCGATTCGAGACCGAGTTCTCTGAATAATTCCTTGTTACCCGTGGGTGAGAGCGCATAGCCCGTAAAACGACCTTGATCCATCACCGGCTTGGCCCGAACCAACTTACCGAGTTGCCCTGGGTTTTTTAGTATCTGCCTTCTCAATGTGCTGAGTTTGTTACTGGCTTCGATATTTGTTGCAACCGCCGGGGGCTGAGTTTTGGCGATCTCAATCCCGGTGTTTTCGCTCTTGGGCAGGGGTAGCGTTTCCATCTGGGCATTGCGCTCCAACAGGACGCGGTCGGGATAGACCGCTTTGAGTGTCGCACCGCCAGGAATAGCGTCACCTAGATGATAGAATCGCTCATTTGCCCCACCGCTGGCGATAATCGCCATGGCATTCTCATCGTCAGAGGCTAACACACCGCGTAAATTTAAGTTTAAGCGCGTCTTTGGGGCATCGGGAATATCCTGAACCTGAGGTTTAGATGCTCTGCCGAGGAGATGGAGATTAGCAATCTGAGTTGCGTATTTCGGTTTGTTCGAGCGGCTTTGACGGGCATGTGAAGGCTTGCTCGGAAGGTGGTCTGCCAATCCCGGTGCCGGTGGCGGTGCTAAAACTTGCCAAGTCAATGCTGCCAAGGAAACTCCGATGAGCATAGTCAGCACAATGTTGGCCAATCGGGGCAGCTTATTCGTCAGCCAAATGATCTTGTCGTTAGGTTGGGTAAAGGCCAGCATTTTGGCTATTCTTGAATAAGGAATCGTGTGGGTCGTGTCATACTCACAGCGAATGGGTCTTCAGCTGCGCAGCGTTTGTCGTAGAGCGAGACTGAATGCGCAAGTCATAGGTATTTTCACTATGATTTTCCTGTCCCAATGCCGCTACACGGCAAAGGCGGTGCGCTATATGCCCGGAAAATTTATTGGTCATGGGTATAGGCCCCTTGACAGGGTGTTCTTATTGGCGTAGTCTGCGCGCCGACTCAGATGTGAGACACCGCCCCTAGCCAAAAGATCCGCTAAGGGAATATTTATCAATAGCTGATATACTTGAATGCGTTGATTTTTAGCTCTGTGTCGAGATTTTGAGTTGCAGTATTTAGTATTAGTTTGTTGTTGTCCCCATCGTCTAGAGGCCTAGGACACTGCCCTTTCACGGCGGCAACAGGGGTTCG
>JAAEPA010000612.1 GCA_024222475.1 Gammaproteobacteria bacterium
ATGAATATGATTTCCTAGGCGATGATGAACGTTACAAACTTGAATGGGCCGACACTATCCGGCCTCATGTAGATGTCTTAATCTACAATCGAACACTGAAAGGTCGATTAATGTACCAGTCTACAAGGGCCAGAGGCTGGATTAAAAGCGGATTTGATAGATTTTTCGGCTAGGAAGTTCTCGATTGAATGCGCAAGCCTGGAGTATTAAAAACTAAGAAGGTGTGCGGGTGATCAGCGTCGAACCGGTAAATCCTTGAAGGGAAGGCAGATATTATATAATGCGATGCTCGACTTTTTACTGTAATTGAAAGGCATGGCCTTACTCGCTAACCTAATGTGTGAGATATAAAGCACAAAGGTTATGGGAGGGGGCCATGCCTATCGAAGACTTTATCATTAGTGTGTACTGTTGTGTAGACGAGAATTGGGAAGTACTCACCGAGGGCAAAAGGTTGCGCCAGCGAGGTTATGCGCCGAAGTTAACGGATCAGGAAGTGATCACGATGGAGATTGTCGGGGAGAGCTTAGGCATCGAGACGGATAAAGGGATTTGGGCCTATTTTCGCGGTCATTGGCTGGAGTGGTTTCCACAGCTGGGCTCACGAGCCAACTTTAGCAAGCAGGCCTCAGCGCTGTGGTTGATGAAACAACGCTTGCAAAGGCAGTTACTGATCCAGCAGGAAGTCTTTGATGATGATCTTTTCATTGTCGATGGGTTTCCGATTCCGGTGTGTTTGTTTGCACGGGCCAAGCGGTGTCAGTGTTTCAAGGGCGAGGCTGATTATGGCTATTGCGCGGCTAAGGATGAGACGTACTACGGATTTGAGGGCCATATTATCATCTCGTACCAAGGCCTGGTGGTCGGTTACACATTAACCGCGGCCTCGGTTGACGAACGTGATGCCCTGTGGGACATGACCGAAGCAATCCGCGGTGTATTGCTCGGGGATAAAGGCTATATTCGCCCATTGCTGAAAACCGAACTGGCCATGCAGGGGATCCAGCTGGAAACCCCATTACGTAAAAACATGAACGATGCACGCGATCCGCGGTATGTGAAATGTATGAAAACTGTTCGGCGCCGGGTCGAAACGGTGATCGGACAACTTAGCGAGCACTTTGGTATTGAGCGGGTCTGGGCGAGAGATCTGTGGC
>JAAEPA010000613.1 GCA_024222475.1 Gammaproteobacteria bacterium
AAGCCGGCAAGCTGAAAATAGAATCTATCGAATTGAATATCGAGGAACTGGTGGATTCGGTTATTTCCCTGATGACGAAGTCCGCTGAACGGCGTGGTATCAAACTCAAGCGCAAAATCGCGAAAAATGTGCCGACTTGGGTGCGTGGCGACCCCTTTCGACTGCGCCAGATACTGACTAATCTGGTCGGCAACGCCATCAAGTTTACTGAAAAAGGCACGGTATCAGTAGAGGTGAGCCGACACGCCAGTTCACCCAAAGAGGTGGTGATACTGTTTGCGGTGCGTGATACCGGTATCGGTATGTCCCAGGATGAGGTGGCGAGTCTGTTTGAGCTTTTTTCCCAGGCCGACGCCTCTACTACCCGTAAGTACGGCGGCACCGGGCTGGGCCTTGTCATCTGCAAGCGGCTGGTGGAAATGATGGCCGGTCGTATCGGGGTAAAATCGGAAGAGTCCAGGGGATCTGTGTTTTGGTTTGTAGTGCCCATGCGCAAGGGGCTGCACGAGGCCCCCTCTTCACGTAAGAATCTGCAGGGTGTGCGCGCTCTGCTAGCTGGCTTTGATGAATTGGAAAATCAGCGCATTATCAGTTACCTAAGTGAATGGGATATGCTCCATGAGTCTGCAGCCACTGCCATGGAGACCCTGACCAAGCTCAAGGCCTCCGCCAAACTAGGCACCAGTTGGAGCTATGACGTACTGATTTGCG
>JAAEPA010000614.1 GCA_024222475.1 Gammaproteobacteria bacterium
ATCACCCTCAATACCTCGGACGATGAGATCGCGGTGTGTAATCTAGGCTCGATCAATCTGGCCCGCCACATCAACGAGCAAGGACTGATGATGGATAAATTGGAGAAGACCATCACCACCGCCATCCGCATGCTCGACAATGTCATCGATTACAACTACTACAGCGTAGCCAAGGCGCGGCGCGCCAATCTGCGCCACCGCCCCGTGGGGCTAGGAATGATGGGTTTTCAGGACGCGTTATATAAACGGCGCATCCCCTATGCCAGCGAACAGGCGGTAGACTTCGCCGATCATTCGATGGAGGCCATTAGCTACTACACTATCAAGGCTTCTTGCGCACTGGCCGAGGAACGAGGCAGCTACCCGAGTTTCGACGGCTCGCTATGGAGTCAGGGCATTCTGCCGATCGATTCCATTGATCGTCTGGAAAAAGCCCGGGGCGGATTCCTGGATATGGACCGTACCCGCACCATGGATTGGGATACCCTACGTGATCAGGTGCAAGCCACCGGCTTGCGTAATTCCAATACCCTGGCGATTGCTCCCACCGCCACTATTTCCAATATTTGCGGGGTAACCCAAAGCATCGAACCTACTTATCAGAACCTGTTCGTGAAATCGAATCTTTCTGGGGAGTTCACCGTGGTCAATCCGCACCTGGTTGAGGATTTGCGCGAGCGCGGTCTGTGGGACGAAGTCATGGTCAATGATCTGAAATACTTCGATGGCAGCGCACAGTCCATTGATCGCATTCCTGATGATCTTAAAAAACTCTATGCCAATGCCTTTGAGATCGATCCGCGCTGGTTGGTAGAAGCGGCCTCCAGACGTCAGAAATGGATTGACCAGGCTCAATCACTCAACCTTTACATGGCTGAACCCTCGGGCAAGAAACTAGACAACCTCTATAAACTGGCCTGGGTAAAGGGACTGAAGACGACCTATTACCTGCGCTCGATGGGGGCCACTCATGTAGAAAAAAGCACCATGGCCGATGGTCGTGCCAGCAAACTCAATGCCGTAAGCGTTGAACCATCTAATGGCAGCAACGGCAAAGATGCCCCAGCGGCCTGCTCCATCCTTGATCCCGAATGCGAGGCCTGTCAATGAACAGACACCAGACCAGCCGAATCGGATTGCAGCTATGTCAGGCGCGCAAACGTGCCGCCAGGCATTGTCAGCTTAGTTCGGACGTCGCTGATGGAATTGATGGGGACGAACTGTCCAAAAATAGATACGAAAAGGCAATCAATACCGGGCAAGGAATGCCTTTAGGGGAAAACCACTGTTGTCTTAAATGACCAAATCAGCCGTACCCGAAAACATTCATACCTAGGTCATGTAAATGATCTAGGTCATAACCTATTGAAACAACTCCTCTGGAAATTATTCAAATGCTCAATTGGGACGACCCTCTAGCAAATACCAAACTTACCTCCGATCCTGCACCTAGGGCAACACCGGCGATCCGCGCTGGACAGGGCCTGCAGGAGATCGATAAATTAATGGCAACAGCCGGTCAGGCTCCTAGCGTCAACCCCGACCCAGGCGCCGTCTCCACTCCTATCGCGGCAAGTGAACATGGAAGCATTGGGCTGGAAAACATTGAGATGGGTGCGGCCCGGATTCAGGTGGATGACAAACAGATCATCAATTGTCGAGCGGATCTTAACCAACTGGTACCGTTCAAATACAACTGGGCCTGGCAAAAGTATCTAGATGCCTGTGCCAACCATTGGATGCCGCAAGAGATCAATATGAACGCGGACATTGCACTGTGGAAGGATCCCAATGGCCTCACCGAGGACGAGCGTACGGTAGTCAAACGCAACATGGGGTTTTTCTCCACCGCTGACTCTCTGGTGGCCAACAATTTAGTGTTGGCCGTATATCGACACATCACTAACCCCGAATGTCGTCAGTATCTATTGCGTCAAGCCTTCGAAGAGGCCTTGCACACCCACTCTTATCAGTATTCTGTGGAATCTCTAGGTCTAGATGAAGGAGAGATTTTCAATATGTACCGAGAGTTACCGGCGGTGGCGCGCAAGGCCGAATGGGCCTTATCCTTCACTCAGTATCTCAGCGATCCTAACTTCCACACCGGAACGCTTGAGAATGATCAAAAATTACTGCGCGAATTAGTCGCCTTCTATGTTATCTTCGAAGGGATCTTTTTCTATGTCGGTTTCGTGCAAATTCTTTCCATGGGTCGGCGCAACAAGATGACCGGTACAGCGGAGCAATTTCAGTACATCCTGCGCGATGAATCCATGCATATGAATTTCGGAATCGATGTGATCAATCAGATCAAGCTTGAAAACCCGCAGCTGTGGAGCGAAAAATTTAAACAGGAATTATGTGCTATGATTCGCGAAGCCGTTCAGTTGGAAACCCAATACGCCTACGATACCATGCCAAGAGGTATCCTGGGGCTGAATGCGCCGATGTTTGAGGAGTATCTAAAGTTCATCGCCAATCGCCGTTGCCTGCAGGTAGGGTTGCCCGAACAGTATCCCGGGGCAAGCAACCCATTTCCCTGGATGTCAGAGGTGCTGGATCTGAAAAAAGAAAAGAACTTTTTCGAAACCCGAGTAACAGAGTATCAAACCGGCGGGACATTGAGCTGGGACTGAAGAATTCGAGAACGTTAGGAATGCTACCTACACACTTCCCTAACTGACTTGCCTTATCGCTCGTATTCGGTATTACGCCAACAGTTGCATAGCTTAGGACTATGCAACTGTTGGCGTGTCTTGAATACAAACGATCATGCGGCGCCAGTTAGGGAAGTTTTTATTCGCATTTCTTAGGGGTGTTAAACGTCCCACCCCCGCATCGTGCGAGGGTGGAGATATTTTGAACAACACTCAAGCCAATTTTGTTTTTATATCACTCCTTCGGAACGGTTAGTTCAAAAGGAGTGAATCCTCAAAACCGACGATCTGCTAAATTTTGGTAGCTCAATAGAGGGAGAATAGGTTAAATTCTTTAAAATTTGCAACCAAAATTTCTAAAAACCTATATATAATAAAAAGGATTTGCGGCAGACTCTCGTCTTTATCTCCGATTGACAGCAGGTTTCGATCTTTTCATCATAAGGCGCCTATCGACCTATCATGACCGCCCGCCCACGCCAGACCGTTAAAGCCTTCGAATTGAAGGGCGAAATGTCTATGTTAAGTGTTTTCCAGTTATTCGATACCGATCTCATGAATATTTCGGGTCAATTGGCTCACAAGGTAAGGCAGGCCCCGGTTTTTTTTCAAAATATGCCGGTTATCATCGATTTGCAGGCTTTATCCAATAGAGACGATTTCCCCAGTTTCTCTGTCTTGATCGATTTGCTGCGTGAATACGGATTGGTTCCAGTAGGAGTAAGAAATGCCAATGAGACACAGTATCGTGCGGCAAGCCGCGCCGGTCTAGCGTTGCTGCAGGAACAACAACGCACTGATCAGCAAATCCCCAGGCCTGTATCACCCGAGGTCAATCCGGTGAGGCCAAAGAAGCCTAGTGATCACCACGAACCCGAAAAGCGGGAGCCGCGCACTCAATCCCGGTTGGTAGATCGCCCAGTGAGGTCTGGACAGCAGGTTTATGCGGCAACCGGTGATTTGGTCGTGGTTGCGCCCGTAAGCGCTGGTTCCGAACTCCTGGCTGATGGCTGCATTCATGTATACGGTCCGCTAAGGGGACGAGCCTTGGCAGGTATGAATGGTGATGAGTCGGCACGCATATTCTGTCAGAGCCTTGAAGCGGAGTTGATCGCCATCGCCGGGCATTATCAGATTAATGAAGAATTGGCGCCGGGCCTGAAAGGCAAGCCGGCCCAGATATGGTTGGATAACCAGCGGTTGATGATTTCCCCCATTTAACCCATCTTTCTGCTTGAGCACTAAAGGCATCAGGAGAACTGATCTTGACCAAGATTGTTGTTTCAACTTCCGGAAAAGGCGGCGTTGGCAAAACCACGACCAGCGCGGCCTTCGCAACAGGCCTTGCATTGCGAGGCCACAAGACCGCTGTCATCGATTTCGATGTCGGTCTACGCAATCTCGATCTGGTAATGGGATGCGAGCGCCGTGTAGTCTATGATTTTGTAAACGTGATCAATAATGAAGCCAGATTGAGTCAGGCCCTCATCAGGGACAAACGCACCGAACAGCTGTACGTCCTGCCCGCCTCTCAGACCCGGGACAAAACCGCCTTGACGAAAGAGGGCGTAGAACGGATCCTGAACGAGCTCATCGCGCAGGACTTCGACTATATTGTCTGTGACTCCCCTGCCGGTATCGAGCATGGAGCACAGATGGCTCTATACTTTGCGGATGAGGCCCTGATCATCACTAATCCCGAAGTATCATCGGTACGCGATTCCGATCGCATCTTAGGTATATTGCAGAGCCAGACACGGCGAGCGGAACGAGGTGAGGAACCGGTAAAAGAACACCTTCTAATAACGCGTTATAGTCCGCAGCGGGTATCCAAAGGCGACATGCTCAGTGTTGATGACATACTGGATATCTTGGCGATTCCCCTGCTCGGGGTCATCCCTGAATCTAAAACTGTGCTTCAATCATCCAATGCCGGTGTTCCCATCATCCTGGATGATATCAGTGATGCCGGGCAGGCCTACAAGGATATCGTTGCCCGTTTTATAGGCGATGATCGCCCACAACGATTTATTGAAGTAAAAAAACGCTTCCTTAGGCGTCTTTTCGGATAATCAGTCGCAAGGAGAATGAACCATGAGTTGGTTCGATTACTTTCGTTCATCAAGCACAAATACCGCACGAACCGCAAAAGAACGGCTGCAGATTGTCATTGCTCATGAACGAGCAAACCGTTCTAGTCCTGATTACTTACCCAAACTCAAGAAAGACATCCTCAGGGTCATTGCTAAATACGTGCCTATCAAGGATGACGATGTGAATGTCCAGGTTGATCGCGAAGGCGACTACGAGGTGTTGGAACTGAACATTACACTCCCTGAACCCGAAGCGATCAAGCGTGCCTCTTGAGATTTGAGACGAATATAAACAGATCTTCACCTCATGACCGAATTTTCCGGAAAAACTATCCTTGTCACTGGTGCAGCGGGTAACCTCGGGCATACCGTAGCAGAGACCTTTCACAAGGCAGGCGCCCAGCTGGCCCCCTCGCCGATCTGAATGCAGATCGACTGCGGGAAGTCTATGCTGAGTGGGAGGGGGCATCATCCTGCCTATTGGTTCCCGCGGACCTCACGGACGAGCAATCTGTACGGAACATGGTGCAGCAGACGGTCTCACGGTTTGGTCAAATCGATATCCTAGCCAATGTAGCAGGAGGATTTGCCATGGGTCCCCCTGTGCATGAAGCATCGGTGCGGGACTGGAATTTCATGTTAGATATCAATGCGCGTACCATGTTTCTGGTTAGCAGTGCAGTGATACCTGTGATGCTCGAATATGGTGGGGGAAAGATCATCAGCGTTGCCGCCAGGGCGGCAACGGAAGGCAAGGCTAATATGGGGCTCTATTGTGTCTCCAAGGCTGCTGTCATCACCTTGACTGAGACCTTGGCTGCAGAACATAAATTCAACAATATTAATGTCAACTGCATACTCCCCGGCACCATCGATACCCCTCAAAATCGTGCCGCTATGGCCAATGCGGATCACGGCAGTTGGGTACCAACGACCGATTTGGCCAATGTCATCATGTTCCTCGCTTCAGATCAGGCGCGTTCTGTCACGGGAGCGGCTATACCGGTCTATGGAAAAAGCTGATCAAGTCAATTGGGTATGTATCACCTCCATCCATCGACCAAGGTAGGTCATACGGAAGCATTTCTTAATCAATTGATGGCTTCGTTCCGGCGAGGGTATTCAAGGTACTACGACGACATCGCCGCTGTGCAGAATAATGTTCTGTTTCAGTTTCCGGCCCTTCTTTATGTTTGAGTATTCAAATGGGAATTTTTTCTCCTTACCATTTTCGCGACGTATAATCTGGATTTTATCCTCAGACGCAAAAGGCGTTAGTCCTCCCGCCAAGGTTAGCGCCTGCAGCACATCCACATATTGACCTAAGGTGAATTGCCCGGGATTCTGCACTTTACCAATAACGAAGACATCATATCCGGAGACCTTTTTTACCGTGACCGTAACTACAGCATCAGGTATATAACGCTGGATACGGCGGGTCATTTCTGTCGTCAATTCCTGGTTGGTCTTCCCCGCAGCCTGTACGTTTCCTGCCAACGGGAAGGATATGCCGCCATCCGGACGCACCAGCACCTCCCGATCGAGTTCTTCCTCCTTCCATACCGAGATTTGGAGTAGATCCTCTGGTCCAATACGGTATCCGGGAGATTTCGCCTTGGCGGGCGGGACCTTCCCCGAGGCAGTAGTATCTTTTGCCGATGGCTCCGAAAAGGGGTTAACACTCTGACATCCAGACATATACAAAGAGGCAATCAGAATGAATATGACCGTCACCAAGCTGAATCCACCACAAGTAAAACGCTTTATGCTCATTCGCTGATTAGATTCATTCTTCAACATCTTAATATTCCACTTTTTTGGATTATGCTCAATCATTCCATTTAAAGTTCCTTAGGAATGCCACCGAAATAACTTCTCTATCTGACTTGCCTTATGGTCCGTCTTCTGCGTTGTGACAACATGACATCGTTGGGCTATGCATCTATTGCCGTGCTTTGAATACAAATGATCATTCGGTACTAGTTGACCAACTGAGTCGTGCGTATTTTATAGGAAATCCCAAGATCATCCCTACAGCGCCATCTTGGCCGCCCGTGCCGTGTTCACCATTAACATGGCGACAGTCATGGGGCCGACACCCCCTGGAACCGGTGTGATAGCCCCCGCAATCGGCTGCACGGCCTCGAAATCGACGTCACCAACAAGCTTGTATCCTTTGGCGGGTGTGTTGTCCTCAATTCTGTTTATTCCCACATCAATTACCACTGCACCAGGCTTCACCATTTCGGCGGTTACGAATAATGGCTGTCCTATCGCTGCAATCAGAATATCTGCCTGACGCGTCAATGCCGGTAAGTCCTGTGTCCTGCTGTGACAGACAGTCACCGTTGCATTAGCCTGTCTTCCCTTCTGAACAAGGATGTTCATCATGGGCTTACCTACGATATTACTGCGCCCAACGATGACGATGTGTTTTCCCTCGGTGGTATACCCTCCGCGGAAAATCAACTCAACGATACCGGCCGGCGTACAGGATTTGAAGCTGTCCAACCCTATAACTAACTTACCGAGATTAATAGGGTGGAAACCATCGACATCTTTTTGTGGCGACATAGACTCGATAATCTTTAGCTCATCGATATGCCGGGGTAGGGGCAGCTGCACTAATATACCGTGAACATTGGGATCATGATTCAATTCCCGAATCAATTCCACCATAGATTGCTCCGATAGATCGGCGGGGGGCCTATGCAGTACTGATTGGATTCCAACCTCATCGCAGGCCTTACGCTTGTTCGCTACGTAGCTCCTAGAGGCGGGGTCGTCTCCGACCAATACAGCAGCCAGACAGGGGGTTACCCCTATCTTTTTGAGTTCCGTTACTTGTGCCTTGACTTCCTGCCTGATTTCAGCCGCGATCACCTTTCCATCGATTAATTTTGCTGACATTTTACCCTATTACTCTACAGTTCAATCCTCAGCCGGAAAGTTGTCGGATTATCGATGAGCGACAGTCTGGCTAGCGGGAAATTTCTGTATTCTACACGATGGGGATATGTTCACCAATGAATACATATTCCAATGATGAATGAGTTTACAGAACATGCAATACATTGATTTTATTCATCAGGCCTTTTTTTGAATCTCAATACCCTTTTCAAGGGTGAGAGATTGATCTCATCCACTACGGTGGCATGCCGGCTTTGAATGACATGAAGCACTGTATCGGCAATGTCTTGCGGCAAGATATAGTTTTGCTGATCTGCTCCAGGCTCAAAATGCAATGTTGAGAAAAATTCTGTTTTGACTGAGCCCGGATTGATGATACATACCCTGACACCGCTGCCGGCGCATTCCTGGCGCAATGACTGCGCCAATCCTCGCAGGGCGAATTTGGTCGCCGAATAGACCGCCCCACGCTGCCCGCCTGAAAGGGCCGCCTCGGATCCCATGAGGATCAGATCTCCTCTTCTTCGACGCTTCATCAAGGGTAAAAATGCCCGTGCCACGAACACCTGGCTTATTAGATTCAGGTCTATCAGTTGACGAATCTGATCGTAGGAGAATTCCTCCAGGGCGCCGAAGCGTCCCATGCCGGCACAAAGGATCACACCGGCTATTGCAGGGAGGCGTTTACTGAGACCCCCGAGATGCTCGGGCAATTCATCCAGTTGTGCGAGATCAATACGTTCGGCCCGATAGTGTGGGTCATCAGGCTGAAATTTGTCTATTTCCCGGGCGATGCCTACGACTTCGTGACCTGCGCCGAGCAGTCGTATACAGATCTCGCGGCCGATGCCCGAGCTGGCACCGGTGACGATGTACTTGCCTTCAGTGCTCACCTTAAGTGTTTGCTTTCTTTGGGTAGAGGGGTGTGGCTAATCTTCTTCATCAATTGCTCAATGTCCTCAAGGTGCTGCCCCATCAGTTGTCTCACCCTCGCGGGGGTAACCTGGGTGGTAGATGTGCAACGGTTATCGGAAATCACTTTATAGCATCCTATATGGGCCTTATCAGTACAACGACGAGCCATGGCGTAGAACCCGGAGGCTTCCATGTCAACCATGGCATCATCCGGGTATTGCGTTTCCGGCACATCTACCGTGATCAAGGGTTCATGGATCATGGGCAACAGCGTCATCGTGGGTAAATGCCAACTCCGTCCATTGGCAGCATCAGTAATCTTGTCGGCAAGGACTCCTTTACCACAAAGATGGCGGGCATGCCCAGCTACACCGATATTGAGCCAGGAACTATTGCGGGGTTCGCCAAGAATGGTGTACAGATACACCAGCGCTGCCGCCGCTGAGGTCTTCCCCATACCTGAGACTACCAATGCCAGTCCAGGAGTTTCGTACACTCGGAAAAACCCTCGGGGCGATCGAGGCCTAAGTTTAAAATATGTTATCAACGGATCGGCCTCGGCCTTGAGCGCCACTTCCAGACACATCATGGTGCCGCATCATTTGCTATCGACGATCCCTGAAGCTCTGAGCGCTTCAGCATTGATTGATAATTATTAAGTTTCTCTGAATAATCTCGAATTAATTTCATATTGTTGTGTTTTTTTGCGCCATTGAGAACGATCTCCAGTTTTTCCAATAATATACTCAGAGTCGACGACCGGTAAGATGGGGCCAGCTCATCACTGCGCAAGAGATTTTCCAGCGCCTGGATACGAAACCGGTCCATTCCCCAGTAGCGTCGCGAGAGCTGGTCACGGTGTCCACCGTATTTAATCAGCAGGGCCTCTGGGATGAAAAGTACGGGATACCGGGCGCAGATACGCAACCATAGATCGTAGTCTTCGCAGGCGGGTAAGTGCTCATCAAAGCCACCGATTCGGGTAAATACCGAACCATGGATCAGCACCGCGGAGGGAGAAATGACACAGCGTGGCAGGCAATAATGGAAGATCTCTCCACCGTGTTTGGCATGCTTGTTCATCGGATTTACCCGCCGTCCTTTTCTAATCCAGACTTCATCACAGTGACAGATAAGATGAGACGAATCAGCCATCAGCGCTTGCTGCTGGCGTTCCAATTTGTTCGGCAGCCATTCATCATCCGAATCCAAGAATGCCAGCCACTCGCCATGGGCCGCCGCTATCCCTTTATTTCGCGCTCGACTAACGCCTAGATTGTCTTGCTGAAGCAAAACGACATGCGGAAATTCGTCCGTTATCAGGGCTGCAGTATGGTCGGTGGAGCCGTCGTCTACGACGATGATCTCACTGGGTTGCAGGGTCTGCTTGAGTACCGAATTCAGTGCTCGCTCCAACAGGTCGGCACGATTATAGGTAGGAATGATGACAGAGATATCCATCTCGCGTCTTGGCTTTTTTGATTAAAAAAACGATCGGTGTGCTTCGTCTTCAACCCAGGGCAAGCTCTATGTCATGGGGTTATTCATCGCTTCAACGGTGATGCGCATTCGGTATAATAACCACAGACCGGGTAAGGCGGCTAAAAATGTGATGAAAAAGAATGTTGACCAGGCGATGTGTTCTACCAGATAGCCCGCTGCTGGTCCAAGGTAGACGCGGCCGAGCACGGCCAAGGCCGACAGCAAGGCAAATTGAGTCGCTGTATAGCGATGATCACACAGGGCCATGAGCAGCGCGACGAAGGCGGCTGTACCCATGCCGCCGGCCAGATTCTCCAAACCCACCGCTGCGATCATAAAAGGATAGCTCTTTCCCGCAATGGCCACCAGCATAAAACCCAGGTTGGTGATCGCCTGCAATCCACCAAACAGCAGCAATGATTTATAGAGACCGAGCTGGGCCAAGAGTACGCCACCGAAAAAGGCGCCGATCAGGGTGGCGGCCAGTCCCATACCCTTGTTTACGAGACCTACATCCGTAGGCGTAAAACCTGGCCCCCTGATCAGGAAGGCCGTGGTGAGAGTACCCGCAAAGGCGTCTCCGAGTTTGTAGAGTACGATCATGACCAGCAATGCAATGGCCCCCCGACGGGAAAAAAACTCTTTTAATGGGCCCGATATGGCCTCGGCCAGGCTGCGGGGAGCCCTTGGTTCGGCCTTGGGTTCCGGTCCTATGAGTGTAGCGACCATCCCGACGG
Organism: Gammaproteobacteria bacterium; assembly: GCA_024222475.1. Classification (GTDB taxonomy): domain Bacteria; phylum Pseudomonadota; class Gammaproteobacteria; order JAAEPA01; family JAAEPA01; genus JAAEPA01. Next base: position 10,795 of record JAAEPA010000614.1, read on the forward strand.
CCATGAGTACGGCCATCAGCATATAGGTATCGACCCAACCTATCTGATCGGCGAGTATCAAGGCCACGGCTCCGGATATCAGCATGGCCACACGATAACCCCCTACCGAAACGGCAGCTCCCAGCCCCCGTTCTCGCGCCGGCAATACATCAGTACGATAGGCATCGAAAACGACATCCTGCGACGCCGAAATGAAGGCTACAAATAGCGCCATCGAGGCCATCATCCAGGTAGCCTCAGTAGGTGAGGTTCGCGCCATTGCGGCGATACCCAGCATTAATCCAAGCTGGGTGATCAAGATCCAGCCGCGGCGCCTTCCCAGTAATGGCGGTACATAACGATCCATGATCGGAGCCCACAGAAATTTCAAGGTATAGGGAAGACCCACTAGGGTAAAGATTCCAATCGTAGACAGCTCCACATTCTCCACCGCCATCCAGGCCTGCAATGTGCCGGAGGTGAGAGCCAAGGGTAATCCGGAGGAAAAGCCGAGCAGCAGAATAACCCCTATCCGCCGGTTGACGACGAGATCGACGAGGAATTGACGATTCAAGGATGAGCTCCGGACTTATACGCAGTTTGAGGCCAGGAAAAGTATTTTAGATCAAAATTCCAGCTCATAATCCATGATCAATGGTGCATGATCGGAAAAACGGTTCTCTTTATAGATGGAGGCTTCCCTTACCTTGTTTTTCAATCCTGGTGTGATGACCTGATAATCGATACGCCATCCCACGTTCTTGGCCCATGCCTGGCCCCGGTTTGACCACCAGGTATACTGATCGGGACGCTCATCGACGACTCGAAAGGCATCCACATAATTCAGTGGTCCGAACAACTCGTCCAGCCAGGCCCGCTCCTCGGGTAAGAAACCTGAATTTTTCTTATTGCCACGCCAGTTTTTAAGATCGATCTGTTGATGTGCAATGTTCCAGTCGCCACAGATAATGCATTCACGCCGACGCCGACGCAGGGCCTTGAGATAGGGCATGAAGGCCTCCATAAAGCGAAATTTAGCCTGTTGGCGTTGCTCGCTTGATGACCCGGAGGGCATGTAGAGCGATACCACACTGAGCTTGGGAAATTGCAGTTCGAGATAACGCCCTTCCGCATCAAACTCTTGAGGACCGAAGCCTCGAATGACCTTTTTTGGTGCGATCCGGGAAAAACACGCCACTCCGCTGTAACCTTTTTTCACCGCGTCAAAATATTCGCAATGATAGTCCTGCGGCATAAAGATTTCGGGTTTAAGCTGATGGATCTGGGCCTTTGTTTCCTGAATACAGACTAGATCGGCGCTTTGACCGGCCAGCCAATCGAAAAAACCCTTGCGGGCGGAGGCACGTATGCCATTGGCATTCAAGGTAATGATGCGCATAGAATGATCTTGTGCTCCGTTGTTGTCGCGGGCGCGGTGGCACTATAGCATGAGGCTGACAATCTAATCTAAATCCATGCAGATGGCGAACGTAATGAACTACAAAACACAGTTTCTTGAATTTGCACTTGAATATGGGGTGTTGAAATTTGGTGAGTTCACGCTGAAGTCCGGCCGTATCAGTCCCTATTTTTTTAATGCGGGCTTGTTCAACCGCGGGGGTGCACTGGCCCAGCTCGGTAAATTCTATGCCAAGGCGATTGAGGATGCGGGGATCGAATTCGATATGCTGTTTGGGCCGGCCTATAAGGGGATCCCATTGGCTAGCGCCTGCGCCATTTCGCTGGCGCAGAGCTATGGTCGTGATGTCTCCTATGCCTTCAACCGCAAAGAACTTAAATCACACGGCGAAGGCGGGAACATCGTTGGTGCTCCCCTCTCCGGGCGGATATTGATCGTGGATGACGTCATCACCGCGGGTACGGCCATTCGAGAGGCGGTAGACATCATCCATGCTCAAGGTGCCCGTGCCGTGGCCGTAGCAATCGCCCTCGACCGCCAAGAGCGCGGGCAGGGCGAACGCTCGGCCATTCAAGAGGTGGAACAGGAGATGGGACTTGAAGTGATCAGCATCGCGAAACTCGAGGACCTCATTGAGATGGTTCGTCAGAGTAAGGCCTTGCATGATCATCTGGAGGCTGTTAATGCCTATAGGCATAAATATGGGGTTTAGGAATGGCGGGCATGGCCGGCAGTGTTGGGTCAAACTTAAAGTTGCCGGTTCAACAACCGGTGCTAGATTGTACACACTAACTAGGTGTATGATATATGTGCAGTTCATGCAGAGGGTTCTGCCTGAATTATTGCCAATGCGGTATCGATTCTTTCCGCATTGCAATGCCTCAGTAATTAAAACAGGCAGATTTTCAACAAAAATCTGGAGGGTTTTATGAACCTAGATAGGCTCAAGGCACTTTTTCCCGTCCTGGTGGTATTGTTGCTCACAACGAGTATACCATTTGATGCCAGCGCCGGCGGTGCGGACGACGGCAAGAAGCTAGCGTTCGATCGTAAGAAGGGCAATTGTCTCGCCTGCCACCAGATGGCCGATGGCGCCAGTCCTGGAAACATCGGTCCGCCGCTGGTGTCTATAAAGGCGCGTTTCCCCGATCAGGCCAAGCTGCGCGCCCAGGTATCGGATGCCACCGTGGCCAATCCAGAATCTATTATGCCCGCATTTGGTAAATACCATGCTCTAAGTGATGCCGAAATAGATGCCATCGTTTCATTCTTATATACCTTATAAAGACTATTGCTCCTATCACCCAGTAATGGCTGCGAACACACTGGCGCAAGAGCGGCGTAAAGCCATCATGGAGCGAGGCCTCATTTAAAGTACTTGATAGACTCATTTGCCATGGCCATCAGAGGTGGCACTATCGACTTGGAAATCGCGTAGCGAATAACTAGATTCGGGAGATACAGACAGTGAAAAAAATCCAACTGTTCACCATGGTCCTTAGTACGGTCCTTCTGATGGGGTTGGCGAATGCCGGACCCGAATCAGACAAAGAAAAGTTCCAGTCTTATTTCGCCAAGAAATTTCCTGATGTGCCTTACGCGGAATTTGCCAACGGTGTTTATGCCCTCGATAAAGACCAGCGCGCCAACTGGCAGGCGATCGAAGAGTTTCCGCCTTATGAACCCATGATTGAAACAGGTGAGGCAATGTGGAATGCTCCTTTCGCCAATGGTAAGACCTATGCCGATTGTTTTGGGAAATCCGCGGCCCTGCGCGGCAAATACCCTCACTGGGACAGCACGCGCAAGGAGGTCATCACCCTACCACTGGCCATCAATGAATGCCGTGAGGCCAACGGTGAAAAACCGCTGAAATACAAGAAAGGTGCCATTGCTGATTTGCTGGCGTACCTCAGTTACGAGTCTCGTGGGCAAGTTATCGATATCAAGATTCCTGCTGATGATCAGGATGCCTTAGCTGCATACGAACAAGGAAAGCATTTCTACTATGCGCGCCGCGGACAGCTCAACCTGGCCTGCTATCACTGCCATGCGGCCTATCCCGGGTCGCTGCTGCGCTCTGACCTCTTGAGTCCGGCACTGGGGCACCTCACCGGCTGGCCGGTTTATCGCTCAAAATGGGGTGAACTGGGGACCCTGCACCGGCGATTTAGCGGCTGCAATAAGCAGGTTCGTGCTAAGCCGTTTCCGGCCCAGGGCAAGGAGTACCGTAACCTAGAGTATTTCCTTACTTATATGAACAATGGTCAGACCTTCAATGGTCCCAGTGCCCGCAAGTAGGCGCTGATCCGTTCCGCGAGACCTGAATCTAGAATCTTTATGGAGGATTGTTTATGCGTTTTCTGACTTTTGCAGCAACAGCTATGTTGTTTATGATGAGTACCAGCCCATTATTCGCAGCATCAAAGGCCGACTTCGACAAAGCATACGGGGCGGCAGTGGCGACCCAGAAAAAGGCGGCTTCTATCGGCGGTGAATGGCGTGACATTGGGACGTTCCTGAAAAACGCGAAGAAGCTGGCGGAAGAGGGTGATTACGATCGGGCTATCAAGCTTGCTAAAAAGGCTAAGCAACAGGGCGAACTCGGCCACGATCAAGCGATGGCGCAACAGGGCAAGGACGTTACGCCCTCCATGCTTCGCTAGGAGGCTGGCTGAGCCAGACTTGTCCGCAGTGTAGGTTGGTTCATTCTTGGACAGGTAAACCACCTCCGATTGAGGCATATTAGCGGACTATGAAGGGTCCAACATGCGTGGGTTAGTCAGACAAACCCGCCTTGCGCAATTCCTCTAGGAAGTGTTCCAGATCTTGCGGGTTGCTAAACGGAAAGGCCTCTTGCATATGCGCTAATGAAAATTCAGGATTCAAAGTCAGCACCTGATCTGCTTCCCATTCGGCTTCATCAATATCCCCCGCTTGAGCGTAGGCAGCGGCCTGCCATACATGCAGGTGCTCAGAGGCTGGATTGGATGCAAGTCCCTGACCAATGGGCATGTATGGCCTCGTCGTAGCGCCGTAATATGAAATAGGCCTGCCCTAGATGGAAGGTATAGTTATAGGGGTGATGGGGATTGAGCTGCATGGCCTTGACAATCCGCTCCAAACCCTCCTGCGCTCGACCGGCATAGTACAAGAGGGTGGCCAGCAGAACGTGGGCATTGGCATAATTTTAATCATACTCGATCGCCTTTTCTGCCTGCACCAGAGACTTTACCCGCTCGCCCATTTCTCTGTAAGCAAGACCTCTGACGAAGTAAGCCACGGGAATCGCTTCTTGCAAGGCGATGGCTTTGGTCGCTAACTCTTGAGCACGTTGTAGCGAATCTTCGCGCCGCTCACTCCAGCCATTCATGGCGTCAAAGGCATGGGTCCAGCCGAGCATGGCGTAGGCCAGCGCAAAATTCGGGTCGAAATCGATCGCTCTTTGAAAGAACTCTCTCGCCTTTTGGTTTTCATCCTTATTGGCATAGAGTTAGAACCGGTGTCGGCCATAATGAAAATAATCGTAAGCCTGGACATTATTCGTCAATGGCCGTCCGAGATCTTGACGCTCTCCCGTCATCACTCTCGCTGTCAGTGACGAAATAATCTTCTGGGTGATTTTATCCTGCAACTCGAAGACTCTGCCCATCTGACTGTCATAGCGCTCGGCCCACAGATGACCGCCGGTAGTGGCGTCGATCAATTGGGCATTGATCCGCACCTGATCGCCTACCCGGCGAACACTGCCATGAACGAGGAAACGAACATTGAGCCTGTCTGCCACATGGCGGATGTCCAGGGCTTGGCCTTTGTAGACGAACGTGGAATCACAGGCGATGACCAAGAGATCGGGGCTTTTCGCCAGGCCGGTGATCAGATTATCGGTCATGCCATCGGCAAAATATTCCTGTTCGAGATCGACGCTCAGATTGTCAAACGGTAATACAGCGATCGAACTGGGTGTGGTTATTAGGGGGGTTGTATTGTCTGCACCCTGCTATGGACTGAACCAGAAGACCACTCCGGCCACTACTGATAGGATGACGAGTAAAGCAGCGGCGCCCCCCTTGGTTTCCGGGGTAGTATTCCATCTGGACGTATCCTCGACGTTGCGAGTCTGAACCGGCTTCGGTGGTTTATCCAGTGGTTGGACGGCAGCGATCAGCCGGTACCCCCGCTTCGAAAGCGTCGCGATGATCCGGGGGTGCCTGGGATTGTCATTGAAGGCTTTGCGCAGTTTCTGTATGGCTCCTGTCAAGGTGTCATAGCCCACAACCGTGTTCGCCCAAATAGCGGATTCGAGGGGACCGATCAATCTGCTTTACACATCGAGATAAGGAACAAGCCGCGAAAAGGAGCACTGTCTGGAAGGGTAAAGCCAGCAAATTAAGGGAAGTCGTTAGCGCGTGATTGTGAGATGATAGGGATTCGCAAACCCACCCATCACTCACAAAAAGGAGCAACCCATGACGGGGCTACACCGCACTGCACTGACGACTTCCCAGAAGGCTGAGTGTGCCGCAAGTGCCCTGGCATCGCAACACAAACATGGGACAAAGACACAATTAAGCCAGGCCTATGGGATTTCCCGCCCTACCGTCTATGCGGCCGGAGCAGCAGCCCAAGAAGGGCTTCACAAGCACTTTGAGCCCCCTAGCTCAGCGCCTTGTTTGGTCTGCATGTCCGTTGATGAGGCGCAATTGAGGCGAGCGATAGTGGCTTTGCGGGTGATGGCGCCCAATGCGTTACGCCCGATAGAGGATCTGATCCCGATTTTAACTCCCGGGGTACGGCTCTCGTACGGGAAGGTGCAGGGGATCGTCGTTCAAGCCGAGCGTAATGCAGATCGGTTCAATCATCAAACCGAGTTATCCGGGATCGGCAGTGGGGCGTTGGATGAGTTGTTTAGCCAAGGTGATCCGGTGTTGTCGGGGATTGATTTGGACCGTGGCTATTTGTTTGCCCTGTCATTGTGTGAGAGTCGTAGCGCCGAGGCCTGGGCTGAGGTACTCCATCAGGGTAAGCGGCAAGGACTGGACTTATCGGTGGTGGTCAAGGACGCGGCGCTGGGGATTGAGGCAGGGGTGAGAGAGGTCTTTCCGCTGGCCGAGCAGCGCGATGATTGTTTCCATGTCCTCTACGAGATGAATAAAGTGCGCCGTCGCCTGGAGCAAAGCGCCTATAAGGCCATCCGGCGTGAGGAGGAGCTACACGCCCAACTTAAGCGAATTCGGGCAAAGCAGCGCA
>JAAEPA010000615.1 GCA_024222475.1 Gammaproteobacteria bacterium
AAACTGCACGTCCGGGGAAGTGCGGGGGGCGCCCGGTAACGGGCGTTCCTACCGCGGAGGTTTTCCTTCAACAAGTACCGTAACTCGGAGCAAGAAATGCAACCTACAATTGCGGATGAACTTTATGAGTTTTCGACTGCTCATCTGGTAGACCATGACACTTGCAACGACATTAGAGAAATCGTAGAGGCGTATATCTTTAATACGCTTGAGATGAACTATTATCACGTTATGATAGATGGTAAGCAGGTAGAGCGCCGACCGGGGCTAGGCACCCCCAAAATCCTGGAAAATACGTGGTGCAATGACGATGCGGACACGGTTCCTATCCATGGAAACGGAGAGCTTTCATACCGGGCGCAGTCAACCTATTCCTACCAGCAGAAACTGCCATTGTGGATAACTAGCGGTAAAGGTGAGGCTGAGCCTCTTCATTCGGCAGATGAATATATTGATCAATGGTCTGGGATTTCGTCCGAGAAGTTGCCGAAATATCGTAACACCTCAAAACCCCAAATAAAGACATCAATTATTGTGCCTCTTCGCCAAGGAGAAGGGCATGTTTTTGGGTTTCTTTGTGTAGAGAGCGAAAGATTTCATTATATCAACGAGCCGTCAAAGGCCGCATTGTTAAGAATGGCAGATGCAATCGGGGCGACATTAGCGAGTCATGAAGACTATGTAAAAAAGCAGAATAATACCCGTTCAGCTCTCAACCGCTTAAAGAGGTTTGCTCTTGACAACAAGTGCACATCGCCGCTAGCAAAACCAACCATATTTATCGCCTCGTCTGAGCGTGCGGACAACAAAGTTATGGGGATTATTCGTGATATTGTAAGTGGATTTTCGGCACAGCTTACACCTCATTATTGGAAGGAAGATAAAAAGGCGGGAGACATTCCGACTCAAATTCACGAGTCTATATCGCAGTGTCGCTTTGGTATATGCTATTTCTCTGAATTGTCCGAAAAAAAAGGACAGGAGTCGACAAAAGCGGAGTACGTCGATAATCCGAATGTTATGTTTGAGGCGGGGATGCTCCACTCATTGAGCCAATCATCCACAGCATCTCCGCAGGCATGCATTCTTGTCAGGGAAAAAGATTCACAGAAACCCCCGTTCGACATAGCACACGAGAGGATAGTTGAGGTCGAAAGACTCGGGTCTGAGAGGGCAGAACTGAACAGTGAAAGGTTGCATGATGACCTCAGAAGGTCATTAGAAGAGCTATTGAAAGCCTTTCCTTCCTGGTAAATATAATGGGTCGGAGCTCGCATTTATCTAGCCTAACATTCGGGTCAACAGGATCCCGCACAGAAAACGCGCGGGTCCGGTTACCCTTATCGTTATGCTCCGCAATTACATTGCTGAGGTAGCAATCTATAAATATGTGGATTTAATATGAAATTCGAGTGGGACTCAGAAAAAGAGGAAGTCAATATCAATAAACATGGGATAACCTTTGAACAGGCTTCCTATGTTTTTGCTGACCCGTTCGCCTTGAATAAGTATGATGATGAGCATTCAATTGAAGAAGACAGCTGGCTTTTATTGGGAAAATCGATAAACGAAGTTCTTTTTGTCGTCGTCCATACATTCAAAGATGATGATAACATTGAGTATGTGAGAATTATCAGTGCAAGAAAAACAACTAATAATGAACAGCAAACATATCAACGAAGGTGTCTAAAATGAAAGACGAATATGATTTCACTAATGCAGAACAAGGAAAATTCTACAGGCCGCTAGAAGAGTTGGATATTCCAATATATTTAGATAAGGAGGTTAAAGAATATTTCATTCAAAAGATACGTAGCAAGGGGAAGCAATTTTCTTTGAATGAAACTATCAATTCTCTGTTGAAAAAAGATATAGAAATATCGAATAAATTAGCGAGTTAAGGTCACATCGTTTACCACATCTCCTGAGAGATAGATTCATGCCGCTACCCGCATCCGGGTGTACCGATACTTCGCTGAGCCTCCAGGGCGAGAACAAAGTCGGCGGCCCTCTGTAATCCGATCCACAGAGTTTGCGGACCGGGGAAGCCATCGCCCTAGCGGTTAAGGAATCCCCCAAAACCGGCCACCATGCGCACCATCTGGTCCAGGGAGGGCGGTGTATCGGGTGGCGGTTTGCGCTCGCTGACCAGATAGACCGCCTGCCATTCGGCCGTGTCGAAGACCACATCGCAGGGCATCTCGGGACACTCGCGCCCGAGCATGGTCAAGAACAGCACCCGCCAGGCGATGATCATGTAGAAAGCGAGTGCCGGCTCCAGGCGTTCGAGTTTTTCCAGTTGCAACTCTTCGATCCGGCAGCCGCTTTTCAGGATGCGAAAGTAAATCTCAATTTGCCACCTGCAGAGATACCACTGCAGCTTCTCCAGGGCCTGTTCGGGGGTGTCCACGGGCAGGTTGGTCAGCAGCAGCCACTCGACGGGCTCCTCCCCGGCCGGGGGGTGGGGCTCGGTGGCCAGGATCGCGGTGACCTCGACATCGGGAAGAACCCGGTCGGGGCGGTAAGGGGCCTTGAGGGTGACGCGCACAGTTTTGAGCTGCTGGTGGACGAGGCGGGCCTTGCGGCCGTTGCCGCCGGGTTGATCGAAGGTCGTTTCGGCGAGCACCAGGGCCTCGGCCAGAGATTGGCGCAAGGTCTTACCATCGGCCAGAGCCCGATCATATTGTCCACGTACCAGCCAGTCGGCCGCCGTTTCGGGGCACAGGGCCTCGACGAACAGGTCGTAGATATCGCCCTCGCGGTTGGCGATATAGGTCAGGAGGGTATCGGTGAGCGACTCGGCCAGCTCGTTGACCTGCTGATACCCATCGACCCAGCGTACACTTTCCATCTCTTCGAGCGGACGGCTTGGATCGGTGCCCTGGCCCAAGCTGCCGGGCTCCCGTGCCCAGCGGTGGATGGCCATCACCCCCAGGCACAGCCGATCCGGGGTCACGGCGAGCGTCGGATGCAGGTACAGCCCACGGCGGGTCTCGTAGTTGAGCGGCCCCGTGCCCTGGATGTCCGTCTTGGTGGTGTAGTCGAGTTCGCTGGTGTCCTGGATACACAGCACCCGGGGGTGTTCACGCAGCCGCTCCACGGTACAGCCGATGTGCGGCGCGAGCACCTTCTCGGCGGTGACCTTCGCGTGGTCGAACAGGCGGTAGACGGCGCGGGTCTCGGTCCAGCCGCCGCAGGCGCTCGGTATGCTCACCGTCGGTTTGTCTCCCAGTTGTCCCAAGACCCGCCGGGCGCGGCGGTTCAACCGCGCATCACCCAGGTCGATGTCCACCAATTCATCCCGCAAGGCACTCTATTCAGTTACATCAGCATCAACTGGGCAGGAAAGCCTTTGCCTTTGCGGACGTTTGACGCCGTACTGAACTTCATCCGTGGCGCGACCACGAAAACGGGCCTGAAGGTCAAGGTATTTTTCAACGAAAAAATCTATGAGAAAGGCTTAAAGGTCACTGATGCCGAGATGAAAGCCCTGAATCTAGAGCGCAGTGATATCTGTCCACAATGGAACTATACGATTCGTCCTCTTGGGGTTTCTGGATGAAGAACATACAGCCTAATTCGGGAACTTATACTTGGATGACTCCATAGGCTTGGACTTCACGCCCTTCGCCGTGTCTTGAATACGAACGACATTGCGGCGCAATACCGGAAAATTATTCTTGGATGACTCCTTGGATCTGGCAGTTGGC
>JAAEPA010000616.1 GCA_024222475.1 Gammaproteobacteria bacterium
GTCATGAATGAAATCAATGGAAACCCAGGTTTTTATGTTGGGTTACGCTGCGCTAACCGAGCCTACAAGGCAACTGGAAATTGATAAATTATACTTCTCCACCAGACACTTAAACTTAAAAACATAAAAACTAAAGTTCTTCGAATCAACCGCCGATAGCCTGGAATAAGCGCGGTAATGATGTACCGCTAATATCGAGCTTGAGCTGTGTGATGCGCGGCCAAGGCTAGAACAAGTAAAGGAGTATTAGCAATGCCACAAATCATCAACTCAAATATTTTGTCGTTGACAGCTCAGCGAAATCTGAATAGCTCGCAGAGCTCCCTAGCCACTTCTCTGCAACGGCTGTCTTCAGGTCTACGTATCAATAGCGCGAAGGACGATGCGGCCGGTCTGGCCATCTCCGATAGAATGACCGCTCAGGTTAGAGGCCTGAACCAGGCCGTGAGAAATGCCAATGACGGTGTGTCTTTGGCCCAGACTGCTGAGGGTGCCTTGTCGGAGACGGGCAATCTGCTGCAGCGTATGCGCGAACTGTCTATCCAGTCCGCCAACTCCACGAACTCCGCCTCGGATCGCGCCGCACTCAACGCCGAGGTGAATCAACTCAAGAATGAATTGGACCGTATCGCCGGAGCCACGGAATTCAATGGCCTGAAACTGTTGGATGGTAGCTTTACCGCGCAGGCTTTCCAGGTGGGCGCCAATGCCAATCAGACCATCAACGTAACGGTGGCTGGCGCGACTTCCAGTGACCTGGCCAATAATTCATTGACCGCACAAAATGCTACAGCTGATTTTGGTACAGGCTCTGTAACTGATCCTGCGGCAACCCTCCCCGCAAATAATACAATAGTGACTCAAACGCTTACTCTTTCCGGTACGCTGGGTGCGGATACCGTGTCGGTCACCACCGGTGACAGTGCCTTCACCGTCGCAGCGGCAATTAACGCCAAAGAAGGCAGTACCGGCGTGACCGCAGATGCCTCCACGACCGCTACGCTTAGTGCTCTAGATACTGATGGTACCGTGACGATCACTCTAGGTAGCGGCAGTAGCACGGCGACTATTTCGGCTGCGGTGACAACGAGCGACCTGGGTACCTTGTCGACCGAAATCAACAACAATTCAGGTACTACGGGGGTTACGGCTACCGTGAGTGGCGGTACGATTACCCTTACCCAATCCGATGGCAAGGATATCCAGATCACCGATTTTAACCACTCGGGTGCGAGTAGTGAGGAAATCACATTTACCGGTTCTTCTGGTGATGCTGAAACCCTTATACAAGGTGGTGTTGATAGCGCCATAGCGTCGGGTGAGATTGTCTTTAACTCCAATCGTGCATTCTCGGTGTCTTCCAGTATCGCGGTAGGTGCGGGTAGTATCCTCAATGTGGCCGCCGACACGGCTGTTGGGTCCAGTCAGCAGTTGGTCAGCTCCATCGATATTACCTCACAGTCTGGATCGCAAACCGCACTTGCCATCGTCGATGCGGCCTTGCAGACGGTTTCCGGTATCCGCGCCGATTTGGGTGCAACCCAGAACCGTTTCGAGGCCACCATCGCCAATCTAAGCGCCACCAGCGAAAATCTATCGGCTGCTCGCAGCCGGATACAAGATGCTGACTTTGCGGCCGAAACCGCCAATCTAACGCGTGCTCAGATCCTCCAGCAGGCCGGCATTTCAGTGCTTGCCCAGGCGAATGCGCAACCACAGAACGTATTGGCCTTGTTACAGTAGGAGAGCCTATCGGACAGTGATGTCCAGTTTAGTGAGTTCCAGGTCTGAGGTGAACTCCGGGAATCCCCCGGGGTTCACCTTGGCATTGGCATGGAAGCACCTGGATAGGAGTACATTATGGTTAATGAGATCAATAACCACCCCGTTATAACGACATCAATTTCTCATCCACAACCCGCGCCCGCGGTCGCTAGAACGGCTGACCGGGAACAAAAGGCCCCGCCTGCTGCCGATCATAAGCAAATGAATCCGGTCAAGGAGCAAACGACAGCACCAGTGGATGAAGGCGAGGTCGCGAAGGCCGTTGAGGATCTGAACAAATATACCCGGTTCTCTGGCCGTGACCTGCAATTTACGGTAGATAGGGACAGTGGCCACACGATCATCACGGTAATGGATCGCGAGACCGAGCAGGTGATACGGCAGATTCCACCCGAACAAGCCATCACTCTGGCAAAGTTTCTGGACCAGAGCGATGATTTTTCCAGCACCGGTTTGCTAGAAGAGGCCTAGATCCCGTGGCTTGACTTGTTTTTCGGGTTAAACGCAAGGTCTAGAACTATACCCATGACGGATGGGTATAATCACATCTAATACAGGTCTTTGATATGGTTGGTATCAGTTCTCTCGGTATTGGATCAGGACTCGATCTCAGTTCCCTGGTTGAGCAATTGGTGGCAGCGGAAAGGGCTCCTACCGAGAATCGGCTGAACTTCAAAGAAGCAAATCTACAGGCTGAATTGTCGGCCTTTGGCACCCTAAAGAGCACTCTCGCCTCGATCCAGGGTTCGCTTGAGACCTTGACTGACGTCAGCGCGGGACGCACCGCGACATCGACTGATGAGGCGGTAGTGAGCGTGAGTGCGGATACCACTGCGACGGAAGGTCACTATGATGTTCAGGTGTCCCAGCTGGCGGCAACCCATTCCCTGGCCAGTCAGGCCTACTCGGATCCCAGCGACGCCGTCGGTACCGGAACACTCACGATTTCCTTCGGCACCACCGATTATGACACGGGTACCGATACCTATAATGGATTCACCGCCAATTCCGAAAAGACCGCACTCGAACTCACTATCGATACCAATAATAATACCCTGGAAGGAATAAGAGACGCGATCAATGCGGCCGAGTCCGATGTCAATGCGGTGGTCGTGAATGATGGTTCGGGGCATCGCCTGCTACTCAACTCAAACGACAGCGGAGCGGTCAACAGCCTGCAAGTCACGGTCACCAACGACAGCGGCAGTGGGTTAGCGAACTTGGCCTTTGACGGCACAGCGACCAATCTGCAGCAAACGGCCGCCGCCATGGATGCCCAGTTCACCGTCAATGGGCTTGCCATCAGCGCGGATTCCAATTCAATCGGCGATGCGATCCCCGGCGTGACCCTGACGCTCAATGGCACCAACGATCCGGATACCGTATCGCTCGATGTTGTCCAGGATAACAGTCCCGTGCGCAATGCGCTGGATGGTTTCATCAGGGACTACAATGCCTTAGCGGATCAACTAAAACTATTTACCGGCTACGATGCGGATACCCAGTCCGGGGGCGTGCTGGTGGGTGACAGCATGACCCGTGGTCTGGAGCGCCAGTTGAGAGATGGATTGATAGATGCGCTGGGTGAGGCCTCCGACCCGTTTCGTTACCTGGTAGACATTGGCGTAACCACCGATGATAGGGGCCGACTCAGCCTGGACAGCGAAGCCTTTGAGGCGGCGATAGATCAAAATTTCGAAGGCGTGGTCGGTTTACTGCAAGGGTTTGGCGGTATTCTCGATGAAACGGTTTCAGGGTTTTTAGGAACAGGCGGCGCCATAGAGGGGAGAACTCAAGGGATTCAGAGTCGCATCGATGACATAGGTGATCAGCGGCAGGTTCTGAACCGAAGGGTCGCGGCGCTGGAGGCCCGCTTTGTCAAACAGTTCAGCGCGCTCGATATCCTGTTGGGGCAATTACAGAACACCAGTAATTTTCTTGCTCAACAACTCGAGAATCTACCCACGCCGGGGCAATCCTCATCGAACTAGGATAGATAGTCTGGGTGGATAGGGAAGGGAATGATTAATTCATCAAATGGATTAGGGATCTTGATATGAACCAAAATTATGCAAATGGTGCATTAGCGCAATATCAACAAATCGGTGCGCAAGCCGCAGTAGCTGGGGCCAGCCCCCATGCCCTTATCCACTTACTGTTGCAGGGGGGGTTGGAGCGAATCGCCAAGGCCAAGGGATTTATGTTGCACGGAGATGTACAAAAAGGCGGTTTAATCAGCCAGGCAATCTCCATAGTCGATGGCCTGCGTAATGCCCTGGATCTCAAGGTTGGTGGGGAGATTGCCGAGAATCTGGATAATCTCTATGATTATTGTCAGCGCCGCTTGCTACAGGCCAATCTTGATAATGATCCGGCGATATTGGATGAGGTCTCATCATTGTTGCAAGAGATCCGAGGGGCTTGGGATGCCATTCCATTTACGGACCGGGATGTTTGCTCGGATTCGCGTGTCACTGCAGGCTGAGTAAATACGATGGTCGAATCAATAAATCTGCAACACGGACGTCATCCTAGTGTTTCTGATAACGCTGTCAATAATCTGGTTGTGGAAGGAGAAGCGATTCTTGACGTCGCGCAAGATCAGGATTGGGAATCCGTCAACCAACAGGCGACTCATTGGCAGGCCAATCTCACCGGATTCTTCGAGTCCGGGCGGGCAGAGAGTTTATCCATTGGCGATCGGCTGGCACTAGGCGATCTCCAGAATATAAATGATCAGCTCATCGAGGTTGTTAAGGAAGCCAGAGATAGCATTGCCATGCAATTAAAGGAATTCAAACGCGGCAGTAGTGCCGTTCGGATTTACGAAGAATGTCATTTTGAGATGGAACAAGGTAGATAGTGTGTTTACCCATGGACACCGATCTCAAAGACCCACTTACTAAGGGATTAGTTTACCAAGATACTCTTCCACTGAGCTGGTCGGTTGTAGATAGCCTTCCTGACGAAGGGGAGCTGGTAAATATTAATGAAGCCAATGAGTCGTTTCTAAAACTATTTTCGACCCTTGAAGACTATCATCCTATGCGTCAGGAGCGGGATGAATCGATGTCTGAAATCTATCATGAGTTGACGAAAATCGATCTGAAAATGAATCTGATGCTGGAAATAATTGGCCAGGCCTTGAATCGTAACGTTTCCCAGCCCAAACGCATTGATATACGTCTTGGTCCCGAGGGCCTCGAGTGGACATGTGACCCGCCTCCCGTACGGGGCAGTCTGATCAAACTCGAGTTGTTTCTATTCCCGCGTTATCCTCGTCCCGTTGAATTGCAGGGAAATGTCGTTAAGGTGATCAGCGAAGGGAGTACCAGCAAGGCAACCGTATCCTTCCGGGGGTTAAGCGTAGCGGTTCAAGACTGGATAGAAAAGATCATTTTTCGACATCATAGGCGCAGCATCGCCAATGTTCGTTACCGCCGCGTTTGATGTCATAAATTTGACGAACCAAAAAAATAAAACTTGTAAGTTATTGAAAAAATAATAAAAAAATAGCATGGCATGCTAGTTGCTAATATATGGTTGAGCGGTGTGAGCTTCCAAAGGATTGCACCGTTAAGGGAATACATAACCATAAGAGGCATGCAAGCATGGGAGCAGGACGCATACGGTCGGGATTGACCGCCACCTACCGGACCTTGGCAATAGGGTCTGTTTCAACTCAAAACCATCTACAACGAATTCAGCCTTCGGTAACAATCGATTGTTCCTATTATGGATTCAATCGAAGTCCGGCGCGCTGCCCCTGGAAAATGTATCTTCTCAAGAACCCTCTGTAACGAAATACCCGTAGCTTGGGTTAGCGTAGCGTAACCCAACAAAAGCACTAACAAGGAAGAAATTGTGTGGGATGCCCGTGAGAACAGCCTCCATGCACGCTTTAAAAGCGATTGTAATAGCCCTGATAAGGAAATTGCCCTGAACCGCAATAGCAACGGGTTGAACACTAGTCAATATGATGGATCGTATATGAAACAGTCTGCTGTGCTAGTTGTTGAAGGGAATGCCACTCAACGAAAGACGTTATTTGAAAAAATTTCTACGGCCGGCTATCCGGTATTGTGTAGTGGTAATAGTGACGATGCCCTGGACAAAATAAATAGCCAAGATATAGGGTTGGTGATGAGCAATACTCGCATGGAGCCGGTAGACGGCCATTCCTTGCTCAGGAAAATCAAGGCCCTGCGGCCTGAACTCCCTACCGTACTGATCAGTTCAAAGGGTAATATCCGCAAGGCAGTACAGGCCATTCGCGAAGGTGCCGAGGATTATTTGGTCGAGCCCTATGACGATAGCATTGTTATCGATGTGATTCGCCGCAGTATGGCTCTCGTCAAGGGGGAGGGGGGGGAGTTGGTGGCTGTAGACCCGCGTAGTTTGGAGTTGGTGGAATTGGCCCGTCGGGTTGCGCAGTCGGAGGCCACGGTGATGATAACGGGTGAATCCGGGACCGGGAAAGAGGTGTTTGCACGCTTTATTCATCGTCAGTCCAGACGCGCCGAAGGACCTTTCATTGCGATAAATTGTGCTGCGTTACCGGAAAGTATGCTGGAGGCGATTCTTTTCGGTTATGAAAAAGGTGCGTTCACCGGGGCTCATCAGGCAAAGTCCGGAAAGTTTGAGCAGGCCAATGGGGGGACCTTATTACTTGATGAAATCTCTGAAATGGCATTGGAGTTACAGGCCAAACTGCTGCGGGTATTGCAGGAGAAAGAGGTAGAGCGCCTTGGCGGAAGAAAGTTAGTCTCTCTGGATGTTCGGGTACTGGCTACTTCCAATCGAAACTTGATACAAAATGTGCGTGAAGGGAGGTTTCGAGAAGATTTGTACTATCGCCTGAACGTGTTCCCGTTGCATATGCCGGCATTGCGAGAGCGGTCCGCGGATATCCTGCCTCTGGCATATAAGTTCATCCAGCATCACCACCCGAGGGTGCCCGCTACCTTCATTGTTTCCGCCGCGGAAAGACTGCTGTTGAAATATCCATGGCCGGGTAACATCCGGGAGTTGGATAATCTGATTCAACGTGCCTTGATTACTAAAAACGGTGAAGGGATCGAGATTGATGATATTCAGTTCGAGCAGGACATCACCCCAGAGGTTTTCTCTACTGTGGTAGCGACATCTTCTGCAGCGGCAGCAGGAGGGCTTGACGATGATCTAAAAAACCATGAACAACGCCTTATTCTAAAGGCGCTCACCTCTGGGAATGGGAGTCGTAAACAAGCTGCGGCAATACTCGGGATTAGTCCGCGTACCTTGCGTTATAAGTTGGCGAGGCTGCGTGAAGCAGGTGTGGCGATCCCAGACTAGTTAAGGATGAAACCATCATGAGTGAAATAGGGATAGATTCCGTTTTACAACAGATACGCAGCTTGTCGGGTGAAATTAAAGATGGTTCATCCCAGCAAGTCGAGGCGACGAAACAAGCTGATTTCTCCAATCTTTTAAAACAGTCAATAGACCAAGTGAACGAGCTTCAGCAACAGTCTGTAAGTTTGTCAGAGGGCTTTGAAAAGGGCGATGCCAATGTCAGTTTGGCACAAGTGATGATTTCCGATCAAAAAGCTGGATTAGCCTTTCAGGCGCTAACTCAGGTCCGCAATCATTTGCTGTCGGCCTATCAGGACGTAATGAATATGCCACTCTAATAATATTTTCGGTTCTATAACAAAAAACATACATGGCTATTGTAAATACAGAGCAACTCGCATCTCAATTCCAAGGTTTCAGCAAATTGCCTGCATTGAGGCAATTGGGCCTGATGTTGGGATTGGCGGCGAGCGTGGCTCTGGGGGTAGGGGTGGTGCTGTGGTCTCAGCAGCCGAACTACAGCTTGCTGTATGCCAGTATTTCCACTACCGATGCCGGCCATGTGGTTGATGCGCTGGATAAATTTGGTATTACTTATCGTTTGGATATGAATAGTAACGCCGTTATGGTGCCGTCCGAGAAGGTGCATGAGATCCGCCTGAAACTTGCCACTCTTGGTCTGCCAAAAAGCGATGTAGCCGGATTGGAGTTCCTGGATAAAGATCAATCCTTGGGTACCAGCCGGATGATTGAAACCGCTCGCTTCCATCGTGCCTTGGCGGGTGAGTTATCGCGTTCGATTGCAACCTTGGAGAGTGTTGACAGCGCTAGAGTACACTTGGCTATACCCAAGCAATCTGTGTTCATTCGCAACCGCACCAAGGCCAGCGCGTCGGTCTTGGTCAATCTACATCCAGGGCGAAAGCTGGACGAGTCACGTATTGCGGGGATCGTACATCTTATTGCCTCCAGCATCACAGGGTTGGAGGTCGATGAGGTGACAGTGGTCGATCAGCAGGGGCATCTGCTAACTGACTCTAATGTCTCGGGAGCGCTGGCGATGCGTAACTCGCGTCTGAAGTACAACGAGCAGGTAGAGCAAGGTTACGTCAAGCGTATCATGGATATCTTGATACCGATCGTCGGAACGAATGGCGTGCGTGCTCAGGTGAGTGCGGACGTGGATTTTACCAGCGTTGAAAAAACCAGCGAGACCTTTAAGCCCGATGAACCGGCGATTCGTAGTGAACATTTGGATGAACGCCAATTGGCCGGCCCCGAGTCGTTAGGAATCCCCGGGGCACTGACTAATCAGCCCCCCCCCGCCGGCACCACTGCCAAAGGGCCGGCGGCAACAGGGGAACGCCCCCCGGTGACGACCACCAAGCGCGCTACCCGGAACTATGAGCTGGATCGCACCCTTTCCCATTCCCGCAACGTTCCAGGACGAATACAACGTCTATCAGTGGCGGTGGTCGTGGACTATCGGGGGCGCCACAACGAGGCCGGAAAGATGGAACGCGTTCCCTTACGTCCCGAAGAAATGGATTACATCACCACCCTGGTCAAAGAGGCGGTGGGTTTCAAGGCGCAGCGCGGAGATAGTGTCAATGTGATCAACGCCTCCTTCGTGAATGCTGAAGAGTTCGAGCCCTTGCCCGAGCCGCCATTGTGGGAACAGCCTTGGATATTCGATGCGTTAAAGCAGTTTATGGGTGTGGTCCTGGTATTGATCTTGGTGTTTGGTGTTTTGCGACCCGTTATGCGAGGACTGGTACAGGAAACTAAGCAAGCGCAAAGCAATGCACTGCCCGCGGGCAGTGACAATGAACAGTTGTTCGGGCCGGAGGATACCTTGAGTCTGACCCACCAGGGAGGCGAAGGAGGGATAGCTGCTATTACCAGTGAAGATGGCTCCTATCAGGAGTCTTTACAACAGGTTGTAGCCGCTGTCCAGGAAGATCCCAAGCTGGTATCCCAGGTTGTAAAGGGATGGTTGGCAGCGGAGGAAAGCTAGCCGTGGCGACCAATAACGAAGTTACTGAACAAGCGCTAGGGGGAACCGAGCGGGCAGCCATTCTGTTACTTTGTTTGGGAGAGGATGCCGCGGCCTCCATTCTCAAGTACCTGGGTCCTCGGGAGGTGCAAAAGGTTGGGGCAGCCATGGCAAACATGAAGAACGTCTCCAAAGGAAAGGTGGCCAAGGTGCTCGGGGGTTTTCTGAGTGAAGTGCAGGATCAAACCGCGCTGGGAGTGGGTTCCGATGATTATATCCGCAAGGTGCTGGTGGGGGCGTTGGGTGAAGGCAAGGCGGGTGGAGTGATCGATCGTATTCTGTTGGGAAGAAATTCCAAGGGACTTGAGGCGCTCAAATGGATGGATGCAAGGGCGGTGGTGGAGACTATCAGGTATGAGCATCCTCAGATCATGTCTATTATTCTGGCCTACTTAGAGGCAGATCACGCCGCCGAGGTTATTTTATTGCTTCCCGAAAACATGCGATCCGATCTGATGATGCGCATCTCGGCGCTTGATGGTATTCAGCCTTCTGCCTTGACCGAGCTCGATAATATTTTGGAAAAGCAATTTTCCGGAAATGCCAATGTCAAGGCCTCTAATGTAGGTGGCGTGAAAATGGCCGCTGAAATTCTGAATTTTATGGATTCCTCGGTGGAGACTGAAATCATCGAACAGATTGGCAAGGTCGATGAAGAGCTCGGTCAGGAGATTCAGGATCTGATGTTTGTGTTTGCTAACCTTATCGATGTTGATGATCGAGGTATACAAGCCCTATTGCGTGAAGTCACTACGGATAGCCTGATCCTTGCCCTCAAGGGTGCCGATGATGAGATGAAGGAAAAGATATTCAAAAATATGTCGAAGCGCGCCGCTGAGACCCTCAGAGATGATCTAGAGGCCAAGGGACCGGTGCGTCTGAGTGACGTGGAGGCGGCGCAGAAGGAGGTATTGGTAGTGGCGCGGCGGATGGCGGATTCCGGAGATATTATGTTAGGTGGCAAGGGTGGAGAGGAGTTTGTCTAAAGTAATCGATAGCGGCTCGTTAAAAGACATTCAGCTTTGGAAGGTGCCGGAGTTTGAGGCGCAACAGCGGTCCCTTGACGCTGCGGAATCCAAGGCGATGAGTGACAGCGTCAATCTGCTGACGGCCGAGCAAATTGCCGAAATACAAGCCCAAGCCTATCAGGAAGGTTTCAACCAGGGCAGGGAGGAGGGGCGAGAGGCCGGTTTGGATGACATGAAGGCCAAGGCTACCCAGCTCGAAACACTCATGGCAGGTTTGTCCAAGCCTTTCGAGCATCTTGACGATCAGGTGGAACAGGAGCTACTCAGCCTTGCCGCGGCCTTGACCCGGACCCTAGTGTACCGGGAGATCGAAACCGATTCCAGTACCCTGCTTCCGGCAGTGCGCGAGGCAATGGCCGCACTGCCGGTTGCTGCACGGGATGTACAGCTGCATCTTCATCCACACGATGCCTCACTGGTTCGCGAGTCTCTAGCCCTCAGTGATGGGGAGCGATCCTGGAAGATCGTTGAGGATCCGGTATTAGAGCCGGGCGATTGCCGCGTGACATCGAATACTTCCCAGATTGATGCTACGGTAGAGAGCCGGTTGAACTCGTTATTGAATTCCGTGTTTCAAAAAGAACAGACCGAAGAATCGGAGTTCTAAGGTGATGGAAGGAATCCCCGATTCGCAGCGCGAATCCTTATGGGTGCAAAGGCTAGGGATTTATAAGCAGCGAGCCAAATCCCCGGTGCCGCTGGTCGTCGAAGGTCGTTTGACCCGCATGGTTGGGTTGACCATCGAGGCCGTCGGTTGTCAGGTGGCCATTGGTGGTCGATGTCTCATCCGGGCCGTGAATGGGAATCGAGTGGAGGCCGAGGTCGTTGGATTTTCGGGGGATAGCCTGTTTCTGATGCCGGTGGGGGATATCCATGGACTTTCCCCCAATGCCCGCGTTATCCCAACACAAAGAGGTTGTGAGGCCTCGGTGGGGACCAATCTATTGGGGCGGGTGCTGGATGCTACGGGTAGTCCCTTGGACGGAAAGGGTTCCTTGCGTTGTGATGAACGAGTGGCGTTGGCAGGGCGTCCGATCAATCCGCTCAACCGTCAATCGATCCACGAACCGCTGGACGTTGGGGTTCGCGCTATTAATGCCTTACTTACCATTGGGCGAGGCCAACGCATGGGACTATTCGCCGGCAGCGGCGTGGGTAAGAGCGTATTGCTGGGAATGATGACCCGATACACCAATGCGGATGTCACGATAGTCGGCCTCATTGGCGAGCGCGGTCGGGAGGTCAAAGAATTTGTGCAGAATACGCTCGGTGAACAAGGAATGTCACGCGCGGTGGTCGTTGCCACCCCCGCCGATCAACCTCCATTGATGCGTCTACACGGGGCTTGGCTGGCGACCGCCATCGCCGAGTACTTCCGAGACCAAGGACTTAAGGTACTGCTGCTCATGGACTCGCTGACCCGGGTTGCGCAGGCCCAGAGAGAGATCGCCTTGGCCATTGGAGAACCCCCCGCAACCAAGGGTTATCCCCCTTCGGTATTTGCCAAGTTGCCGCAGCTGGTGGAGCGAGCAGGTTGCGGAAGTAGTCCTGATCAGGGTTCGATCACTGCATTTTACACGGTGCTTACTGAAGGTGACGACTACAATGATCCAATCTCAGATGCTGCGCGTGCCATTCTAGATGGACACATCGTTCTATCCCGTCGAATCGCCGAGGCGGGCGCCTACCCGGCGATCGATGTCGAGGCCTCCATCAGCCGGCTGATGAATGATGTCGTCGATCAAAGCAACATCCTCGCAGCCAGGCGTTTCAAGCAGCTGTATTCCACCTATCAACAGCATCGAGACATGATCAGTATCGGGGCTTATCACCAAGGCAGTGATCCTCGTGTCGATGAGGCGATTGCTTATTTTCCGAGACTGGTAGAGTTCCTGCAACAAGACATGGGGAACGCGGTTTCGCTAGAGCAGAGTTTAACGCAGATCAAAGACCTTGTAGCCCCGGATGAGCCCGCTGTGGGACCATCACTAGACAGTAGATAAGGCCGCCATTATGGTCCGATCAAAACGATTGAGCTCGGTGGCAAGGCTCATGCAACACCGTGAGCAGGATGCTGCACGACAATTAGCCTCGTGTTCTCAGCAATTGGAAGGTCAGCGTCTGCGCTTGGATGAGCTGATATCCTATAAAAACCAACATTTGCATTCCTACCAGAGTGTCATTGAAGAGCGGATGAGTTCCACGACTCTGCATGATTATCATCATTTCCTCAATCATTTAGAGCTGGCCATAGGCCAGCAACGCCAGCGTATCGAGATTGCGGATCAGGAGTATGAGTCTTCCAAACGAGCATGGGAAATCCATAGATGTAAGGTCGAGGCGGTTGGCAAGGTGGTCAGCCGGTATCAAAATGAGGAAAAAATAGCCGAAAGCAGACGCGAGCAGCTCGAAACTGATGAGCACAGTCAGTACAAAGGTTTTCTCGATCGAGGTTAGATAAGTACAGATCATTCAGCGCCGGTTAGGGAAGTGTGTCGCTCGCATTCCTTACGGTTTATTTCCTTTTCCGCTTGCGTTTCTTGCTCTTGTGCGTCCCCTTCGGTGTCCTTGATCGTGGCGATGGCGCGTCACCTAGGAGACTGTCCGAGGAGGCTACCCACTTAAGCCGCGACATTCTTGCCATGAACTAGGTAACAATATTATCCTGTGAATGGACAGGTACTCATTTTGCTAACCACGTATTTTTACTACTAGGGCGTATAGTTATGCAGAAAGGTTCTGTCGGCAGTTAAGCTCAGGGACAGAATATTTCTTGGCAACGTTAGACACTATTGAACATTACAATCCGTACCCGCGACAGAAAAGTCTGGGAAGATATCAAAGCATATGGAAAGCGCTCACTAAGGCAGATAGCGCAGTCAATTGGTTTATCCAA
>JAAEPA010000617.1 GCA_024222475.1 Gammaproteobacteria bacterium
ATCTGGCGGGACAAAAAGATGCCTATCTCGTCAAACAGATCAAAGCCTTCCGGGATGGTGGACGTAAGGACCCCATGATGGCCCCAATGGTAAAGGCATTAAGTGACAGCGACATCGAAAACCTAGCAGCCTATTATAGCGGGTTATAGATACTTGCAATCCTGTTGAATTTTGGGGCGGCAAACAGATGATCACTCTCCGGATGCCGACCATCATAGGATCAAGACAATCTGCACAGGGTGCTACACGGCTCCATCCGAACTTGCCCTATGCACTTCTGATATTCGTGTTCCTTTCACTTACGCTGGCGGCGCCACCGACTCATGCCAGGGAAATGCAGGAGCTGTTCCCGCTGATCACTCTCTTTTCCCCCGAGGCAGACCGCCTGGGGAAATTCGAAGGCGATCCACCCGCAGCGACGGTGGCCAAGGGGGAAGGCCACTGGGCTATGTGTCGCTCACCGACGAGGTGCTGCCCATACCCGCTTATTCCGGGAAACCGATTTCTACGTTGGTAGGGTTTAATCTTCAGGGTACGATTACCGGCGTGCAGATCGTGAAACACGAGGAACCCATCCTGGTCGTGGGTATTACCGACCAGGATTTGACCGGTTTTATCAACCAGTATACCGGCAAGTCCCTGCATGATCGGGTCAATATCGGCGGCCGGCCCCGTGAGGGTTATGTGGTGGTCGATGGAATCACGGGGGCGACCATTACGGTAATGGTATTGAACCGCACCATCATTGCCGCCGCTAAATAAGTAGCCGCCTCCCGAGGTCTGATCGGAGGCGCATCCAAAGGTCTGCAACAGGCTTATGAGCGCCACCTCGCGGTAGAGTTCGAAGGCCCTCTGGCGGAAGACCCGGTACTCGATCCCATTTGGACCTATGCCTGGCACAATAAGCGCTTCGAAGCAGTTGTGCTGGCGATCGCGTTGGGGGCCCTGACCCTGATCCTCGTATTTCAGGACCTGCTGGTACGGCATCGCACACTGATGCTTTACGTAAGAGACGGCTTTTTGTTGTCCACTCTGTTCTTTATCGGCTGGCATAGCCTCGCCCAGCTCTCCGTGGTCAACGTATTCACCTTCCTGCACGCCGCGATGCACGGGTTTCGTTGGGACAGCTTTCTCATCGACCCGCTGATGTTCATGCTGTGGGGATATGTCGCGGTCGCCCTCATCCTGTGGGGCCGCGGTGTGTACTGTGGATGGCTTTGCCCTTTCGGCGCCTTGCAGGAGCTGAGTTATCAGGTAGCACGCAAGCTGCGTATACCTTCAGTGGAGTTTCCACAGCTGGTTCACGAACGTCTTTGGGCCATCAAGTACATTGTCCTCATCGGCTTGTTCGGGATCTCCATGGGCTCCCTGGAAACCGCGGTGAAGTATTCCGAGATTGAGCCCTTCAAGACCACTTTGGTGCTACATTTCCAGCGAGAGCGGTGGTTCGTGGCCTATGCACTGGGACTGATCCTGATGGGCCTGTTCATTCGAAAATTCTTTTGCCGCTACCTCTGCCCGCTGGGCGCCGCCCTGACCTTTCCAGCCAAGTTTCACATTTTCGACTGGCTTCGCCGTCACCGGGAATGCGGCCGACCCTGTCAGACCTGTGCTACCGAATGCGAGGTCCGAGCGATCAGACGGGATGGGCAGATCAACGAGAACGAGTGCCATTACTGTATGGATTGCCAGGCGACCTATTGGAACACCCTCAAATGCCCTCCCCTGGTGAAGAGACGCAAGCGAAGGGAACGGGCTATGCATCTGCGTGAAGCCTCGGTCCGGGCAAAGAGCGCGCAAATTACCAAGCAGGAAAAAACCAAAAAGGATAGTTCGCGTGCGCGGCCTATAGACACTCGTCATGCCAATCAACCCCCTATACAACCGGATGACTACCATCAAGGTCAATCTTCCACAGTTTGATAATCTTCCCTACAATTGGCTTAGGCCAAAGATGACTAACCGTTTCGAAACTGGAGTAGGCGTGGTAATGTGTGGTATCGCCTACCAACGCCTTCTCCGGGCGGATCACACCGCTGGCCAGGTTAGTTTTGACCTCCGAGAGCTTGATACGCTCCCAGATACTGGCATCGGTCATGATCTGGTCGAACTGCTCCCGTTTCCGCAACGAAGGGGCCTGCTGGGTGCGGCCATGCCCACGGCTGCCCGGTTGTTGGCCTCGATTGCGGCTTGATGCAGGGGTATTGTTGCCCTTTTCCGATTTCGCCGTTGTGCCCTTCTCACTCTTCTTTCCAAACAAGCGCTCCTGAAGGTCTTTGATCTTGGCATCTTTGAGAATGACCTCCTGCTCCAACTCCGAATTCCTCTTCTTTACACAGCCATGCTGCGCCTCCCAATAGTTCGCTTGGTGACGGAGATGGATATGCTCCTGCTTGGTAATCGTGACCCATTGCCGGGAAAAGGCCACCGGTTGCCCTTCATCAAGGCGTGCACCCGGTTGATGAGGCCCGAGTACAGGGCA
>JAAEPA010000618.1 GCA_024222475.1 Gammaproteobacteria bacterium
GTGAATATCCACGCCGTGGTTGAATTCGATACCGTGGTCCTCGACGATTATGGCGAGCGACGTTTGTTTGAAAAGATGCAAACACTGCTCGATCACTTTTATCCTACCCTGCAAGCCGTGATTGAGGATCGTCAACATCAGCGTGCCAGATTGAATCACGCCTCTGCTGATCTGCTGGCTGACCTACTTATCGATGTTGCCGCGTACAAAGTTATCCTACCCATGGATAACAGAAATACCGCTATGGCTATGGCGTCCCTCAGGCGATTGGTGTGTGACCGCGAGCAGCAATGTGTGAATGCGCTGCTGGAACTCTATCGTTTTCACCTCGATGATTATGCCATCGAGGCACTGCCTATCGAGAAGGGGCATTGGGGAATGGATCTGTTCAATCCGGCCTCGATGAAACAATTTGGCGTCCGGGCCGGCGGTGGCGCGGCCGCAGGAGGCATGGCGGGTTTGGCAGTGGATGCGATGACCGGAGGCGCCACCCTCGGTTCCGGCGCTGCCATTGGGGTGGCTATCGGTGCACTGTGGAGCAGCTCACGAACCCATGGTAAACGGCTCGTTGACCGCATGCGGGGATTCACTGAGCTGCGGGCTAATGATGAGACGCTGCGTTTGTTGGCCGTGCGGCAGATTGAGCTGGTGCAAGCGCTGTTGAGACGAGGCCATGCCAGCCGGGATAAAATTCAGGTTCATTCAAAAGACGCCTCTAAAAAAGCCTGGATGAGGTCAAGACTTCCAGCTGTTCTGGAGAAGGCCAAAGTAAATCCGGCCTGGTCACGCTTGAACGGACCGGAACTGGCAACCCTAGGGCCGGATTCCAGCCGCCTTGCTGCAAAGGAAGAGCTTGCCAGGATAATTGAAATCAGTTTTTCCGAGTCGTTGATTGGTTCTGCATCTTCATAGGATACCCATAACGGAATCATCGTTTTTTTACTATGACGATTCTGGGTAGTACCAGAACGGCCTGGTCGGTCCACTGCACTGTTGGAGAAAAAAAGGATGAACTACCTATCTCTATTTAGGATGCCAACACCAATGAAGATCACTGGGAGATCTTCAAGTATTACCAATGCATTCATAAACTCAATAATCCCGGTGGTTCAACCAGCTGAAAATGAAGTAAAGGAAGCATTGTCAATATTGGAAATGACACCGGAAACATTCCAATGCTCATATTGCGGTGCACCAGCGTCTGAGTGGGACCATTTGCGGCCTCTTGTTCTCAATAAACAACCCACTGGTTACATATCGGAAATTAATAATCTTGTTCCAGCCTGTGGTAAATGCAATCAATCGAAAGGGAACAAAGAGTGGCGGTCATGGATGCTTAGTGATGCAAAGCTATCACCAAAAATCAAGGGAATCGGCGATCTCAATGAAAGAATCAATAGGCTTGAAGCCTCCGAAATTTGGGGCATACCAACTAAGGTTGATTTTCAAGAAATTGTAGGCAAAGAGCCTTGGGAAAAACATTGGGAAAACTGGGAGCAAGTACAAAATGCTATGCGCGAATCCCAGAAACTTGCTGAACAAATCAATACCAAGGTGGTAAATGCGCACAAAATGCTCTAACGAATAAGGTTAGATTGTGTGAGCAACGCGAACCAC
>JAAEPA010000619.1 GCA_024222475.1 Gammaproteobacteria bacterium
GATACCTCTCGACTTTGGGAGAAGGGGGGGGTATGCTTCCTCTACACATGCAGATCCAGACACCCATGAAATTCTCAAAAAATTATATTTTTTATCCAGCCAATAAGGCATTGGAACAGGCAATAGAACTTTATATAAACACGGCTCCTGCGCTTGCACTCAAAAAAAATAGCTCCGATGATTGGCCTATTAGACAGGATACTTTTAGCTATGCAGAGAGAAATCTTGAGCAGTACAAGTATGAGCCTAAGGTTCTGGAGAGTGCGAGACTATTTTTTGAAAGTACACTGACCGAAGACCAACGTGAACAGGTGCCCCTCGCTTGGGCCGCAGCACAGGACCGTCTTGGAAATATACTGGCCGCACTTGGACAGCATCACAGCGACACGGCATTGTTACAAAAGTCAATTGAGGCATTTAACTACGCACTCGAAGAACGTAGTCAGGAAAAGGTGCCGCAGGACTGGGCATCGACACAAAATAACTTGGGTACAGTACTACTGATTCTTGGGCAGCAGGAGAACAGCTCGAAAGTGCTGAAGAAATCAGTTGATGCCTATACGAATGCCTTGCAGGGATGGACTCGTGACACCGCGCCGGTGGATTGGGCTTCGACCATGAATAAGCTCGGTCTTGCTTTTCATGCCCATGGGAAATTGCTCAAAGGAAGTCGTACGCTTGAAAAGTCTGTGGTTGCCTACAAAAACGCAGTTACCGAATGGGACGTTGAAAGAGATTCCTTCGCCCTGGCGATGACCCAAAATAATCGTGGTGCGGTATTGCAGTATTTGGGGGAGTCAGAAGAGAGTCCGCAGCGGCTGGAAGAGGCTATAGGGGCCTATGAGAAAGCGCTGAATGTACTGCAGGAACAGCAACTGCCAATTCATCTGGCGGTCATGATAAAGGTGAATGTGGGCACGGCACGCAGAGCGCTTTCGGAAATAACAAAAGATCCTGCTATGGCACAACAGGCCGCCGATGAATTCGAATTGATTATTGAGATATTCAGCAACACCTGTAGCGCGCAATGTCTAGAGTTCTGTCAGGAACAACTGGAAAAATCGCTTGCATTGGTAGAGGATCTTGGTGGGGAGAAAAGATGGTAGTCGCTCTTATATACCCATGACGAATGAGTTTTTCGGTGACTTGGTTCACCGCCTTTGTCGTATAGCGGAGTTATAAAACGAAAGCCATAGCCGGGTAGCGCCTTGGGTTACGCTGCGCTAACCGAACCTACGACTGCTAGGACTGATGTTCTCTCAAATGGGTATTTTACGCCCTTCATGAATGTTCGGTTCTGCTTCGATCTGTCCACCGGCTTCAATCTCTTCCTCGCTTGCATCGCGAACAGTCAGTATCTCAAGCCTGAAAATCACTTCTCTGCCGCAAAGTGGATTATTGCCATCAATGGTCAATGTCTTGTCATCCATGCGGGTGACAAGAAAATTTTTGGTGTCGCCTTTTTCGTTTTCCATCACAATGGTCGTGCCGACTTCACGATATTCCTCGGGGACATTCTCGGTGTGGTCGGTGATGACCAGCGATTCGTCCCTGGGGCCGTATAGCTCGTTGCAATCAATCGGTACTTCGATGATATCACCCACAGTTTTTCCTTCCAGCTCGGCGGTGACTTGAGGCGCCAGGACTTCGTTAGCGCCATGAACATAACCCAGCGGGAATTCAACCAGCGTCAGAACATGACCGGTTTTTTGGTCGATGACTTTGTAGTTGAGTTCGACAAACTTGTTGTCTGTAATAATCTCTTGATTAATTTCTGTCATAGTCAGTTAGAAAATTGATGCGCCAAAAATCTTTATTTCTCCCTTTTCATAGCCCAACACCAGTCTTCCAAGCC
This sequence comes from Gammaproteobacteria bacterium, assembly GCA_024222475.1. GTDB lineage: Bacteria > Pseudomonadota > Gammaproteobacteria > JAAEPA01 > JAAEPA01 > JAAEPA01. Next base: position 1,856 of record JAAEPA010000619.1, read on the forward strand.
ATTCACCCTCCTTCTTGGTACTTCTTTGTCTGTAGAGAACGGTCACATGTTCACCACGACGGATAATGCCGAGATAGTCGCGATCTTCAGACAAATTTCTTGCCAGCTCACTTTTCGCAAACTGCTTTCCCACTTCCACTTCATTCAGACCCAGCAGCAAATTGTAAGAAAAATTACGGATAAATTTACCGTATTGCCCTGTATTGGAGTATTTAACCAGGTCATCCCACATGGGGTGAGCAAGTTCCAATATCTCTTCGTCTGTTTTATCAATGATGTTCATCCAGAGTTCTCCAATAAAAAAGACCAACAAATCACTTGTTGGTCTTTCTTATGTCTATCTGTTCGCGCGTCATTCTAGCATAAGCGGGAATCCAGAAAAATCATAGCGATCTCGCATTAGAAAAACTGGATCCCCACTTGTGCGGGCGTGACGGCGTAATTAGCTACTTGTCCTCATCCTCACCAACCAGGTGATAACATGGCGCCTTTTCCATGGTGTATTCCCCGGTCTCGGGATCACGACGGGACACCGTCAGCACATGCCAGTTCTCGTCGTCCAACTTCATAGCATCGCCCCGGTAGTAGTAACCCGGCCAGCGGGTTTCCTTGCGGAACAGTGTATGCTGAAGTACAGATTCAGAGGTAAGATGACGATGCTTCAGCTCCCATGCACGCAACAGCTCGTGGATGTCCTCTGCAGCAATCTTCTCGAGGTCCTCTTCCAAGAGCTTCATTTTCTTCAGACCGATGTTCAGCAACTTCTCGTTGGTCATGTAGCTGACGGTTACACCACCGCCGTACTCGTCCATCAGCTTCTGCAATCGGTCCAAACCCTGCCTCGGGTTGATGTAGTTCGGGTTGACCGAACCGGCGGTGATTTCGTTGCGGAAGATCTTGTAGTGCTCCATCGGCTTGTAGATCTCTTCCTTGCGATCATCAATCTGCTTGCCGGAAACCACGATGCCTTCGGCCTTACCGTCGTCGATGTACTTGCACGCTGCTTTGGCAGCCAGACGACCTTCGGTGAAGGAGCCGGAGGAGAACGCATGTGGCGTACCGCCGACAGCATCACCCGCGCCGAACAGACCTGCGACTGAGGTCATACGGTTGTAGCCCCAGAAGTACTCTGGCGGCGATATATCCTCTGGGCCTGAACACCAGGCGCCGCAACCGGTCGCGTGAGAACCCATGACATACGGCTCGGAGGTCGTCAATTCTGGATTCTCATACTTCGGATTGACATCGGTTGACGCCCACAATACGGCCTGACCAACGGTCATGCCTAAGAAGTTGTGCCAACCGATCTCCTCAAGATGAGGGTCCTGGAACGCTTCCATGGTGACCATGTGGATCGGACCACGACCCGCATTTACTTCATTGATAAATGCATGGTTACGCAAACAGGTCGGTATTGGTTTGTGGGACAAGTGCTGATTTTCCGTATCCAGATATTCCTTACCTACCATTTTCGTTAGCGCTGGGAACCATTTGGATTCATACTCTTCTCCCAGACCATTTTGGGTATAGGTCTTGAGGTGCAAGAAGTACGCGCCCACCGGACCGTAACCGTCTTTGAAGCGAGCGAGAACAATCCTGTTCTCCATCTGTGTCATTTTGGCGCCGGCACCAACCATCAAACCATAGGCTGAGCCCGATGACCAGGGCGCATACCAGACACGACCGGCACCTTCGCCCACGGAACGTGGCTTGAAGATGTTGGATGCGCCACCAGCACCAACGATCACTGTTTTGGACTTGAATACGTGGTAGTTACCGGTGCGTACGTTGAAGCCTACGGCACCCGCGACGCGGTTCTTCTCCTTGGCTTCGTCCATCAGCAGGTGGGTGACACAGATACGGTTGAACACCTTATCCGCCGATTTCTTGGCGGCTTCCGCCACGAGTGGCTTGTAGGATTCACCGTGGATCATGATCTGCCATCGCCCTTCACGCAGATAAGAACCGGTCTTGGGGTTACGCATTATCGGCATACCCCATTCTTCGAACTGGTGAACCGCCGAGTCAACGTGACGCGCCATGTCGAACAGCAGGTCTTCACGAACCATACCCATCAGATCCATACGGGCGTAACGGACGTGGTCTTCCGGGTTGTTTTCACCGAAACGGGTCCCCATGTAGCAATTGATCGCGTACAGACCCTGTGCCACCGCACCGGAACGGTCGATGTTCGCTTTCTCGGCGATGACGATCTTCTTGTCCTTGCCCCAGTGTCGGGCCTCAAAAGCGGCGCCCGTACCGCCCAGGCCGGCGCCGGCGACCAGGACGTCGATATCGTCTTCGATGATTGTCTTGTAAGCCATTAGTAATAAACCCCTTTTTTCAATGTCAGGCCGTTGGATTCCAACGTATGCAGATTGCCATCATCCAGGCGTATGTATTTAGGCTCATTGAACAACAGCTGGCTGTCACGCATTTCCTGGCTGGGAGGTGGCACATCCGCCAGCTGAGGGATACAAGTACCCCAAGGCTTGGTCGTAATAGGCGCCAGCAGATCCAAGTCTTTTTTACCGTTGCGGAAGATGATCCGCCAGGCAATGACACCCTTTTCCTCATCACGACGCACTCGTACCGAGTGGCCCAGTGGGGCGAAGTCTGCATAGCCACGAACGTCGATCGCGTTATGCGGGCAAGCTTTTACGCAGGAGTAGCACTCCCAGCACATATTGGGTTCGAGGTTGTAAGCGCGCCGGACGGTTTTATCAATGTGCATGATGTCCGAAGGGCAGATGTCGACGCATTGGCCACAACCATCACAACGAGTCATATATACAAAAGTTGGCATGATATTCCTTTCTATCTAGAGTAATTCGTTCATCTGGATTTAGTAGTGGTGTGGTGACTCACGCTTGATACCAAGCCCCATGTAGGGTGGGTTGTCGCCCATGTATTCCGGGATATCCGGAAATCTTTTCTTTACGATAGGATCCGTCAGCTCGGGTAGATCGGGCAAATTCTCTCTGGAACCATCTGCTTTGGTAACCCTTTTCTGATATGCAGCCGCAGGCTTGAAAAACATATGGGCGAATTTAGACCATAACACGGTACTAAAAAGCATTGTGCTGGAGATGATGAACAAAATGAAGAACAGGGTTGATAATCCTGCGGCACCTAGCGATTGTAGAACGGACCAGATTAATCCAAAGGTCGCGGTGGTGAGAAGCGAGACAATAAAAATGTCCGCACGCACTAGGTGATACCAGAGTTTTCCTTCAGAAGAAACATCGACCCTGATGAAGAACCAGAACCAGTATCCGCCGATGCAAAGCATTAATGCGCCCAGATGCCAGAGTAGAGGCACAATAACAGGTGTTGGGGTCGCTGAGGTGGGATAAGCGAAAATCATAATTGCTGTCGTGGCGACAAATAGAATGAAACCATACATGGTGAGAAGGTGAGACATTCTGCGCCGCTGATTTGAAAATTCAGCCGAAGTCAATACTTCGTTCGTAACAGTTTTAATCGCCAGTGATGCCTTTTGGCCGCCGCTCACTTCACGAGTAGCCATCTTTTTTGCTTTTTCCGCATTTTCAAAAAAGTACTTGGCGCTTTTCTTATGGATGACATCAAGCAGCGTGCCGCCGATGACAAATATAAACATCAAGATAACATAAGCCTGCATAGCCAAGGGAGGTATGAACCCCGCAAGCTCAGAGAAGGGGTTGCTGATAAACATTATTGTTGTCCTCAAAGCAATTTAGTTTATTAAAAAATACAAATATTATGTGAGACCTATTTGCATTAGAGTGCTTTGTAAAAGATTGCCGCCCTGATCTCAACCAAATGTTTTAATGCCATCGATAAGAAAATTTAATTAAATAGATGTATTTCAATAAGATTCATTCTCGTAACAGCTTGCGGAGCGCCTCAGAAAAGTGATTTATTTACATGTGCCGGAAATCCTTAGCTTTGAGGGAAAGTAGTTAGGCGTAAAAATAAAAAACATATAAAACAATTATATAAGGATATGTACGGCTGCCTGATCCGTTTAAAAAATCAATTTATGACGATGAGAGCCTGACTTGAAAGGGGATTCATAAAAGGTCGTCGGCATTGGAGGGATAAGGCGCTGTGGGTGTGCTCATTCTGTATTTTCCTGGTCTTTTCAGATGATGATTAATGCCCATAGTAAATAATGCAAATTATGCGCAATCGTGAAAGCATTAGCATCCATCTGCCCATCTCATATTATAAACTAAGGCATGCTGGGGGTGTTTTTTCATAGCTGAAGTATCTATCTCATCAAGCAACGCAGCACTCTTGAAAATGAGCCTCCATGGCTCGATGGTTCCGCTGCTCGGGCTGTTGATCTACGCAGCGCAGCGTCCCGCCGGGCAGGATGGGCAGCCTAGCGCGCTTTCGGAAATGACGGTGGTTGGAAAAAAGGGGGGCGGTGGAATTCCGGGGACAGTATACTTATTTAGGCCATGCTGAAAGATATTAAGGAATGCTACCTCCATATTTCCCTATCTGGCTTACCATAACTTTACCAGTTAGGGGAAATATGGAGGTAGCATTCCTTACAAGCGAGTCAGTTAATCATGGTGATCCGCTGGTTCCAAATCCTCTGCACCCGGCAGTTTGCCAATGAGTCTAGCAGGGTCGTGTATCAGGATTGGCAAGTGTTGGGGGCAAATTTGTAGTTCGTGATTTTTGAATTGAAGCGAGATCAGTGGTACTTCATCGCTTGTTCGTTCGCAGTAAATACAGGAATGTTGGTTCGCTTTCATAGCATTATCTCGCGTTTATAAAGCTTCCTATTCTTCGTAGCTCAAATAATGGCATTCAATTTGACTACAGGCAGGGAGGTCAGGGTAACCATGTCCTGGCGCACTGGACGACTCGACTCGGGGAACGGTATACGTATTTCTGATGTAGGTGTACTGTCCCCGGAAATCTACCGAATGTTGGAATATTGAACCTACCCCATCCTTCCTTCCTTGGATAGTGTGGTAGTAACTACTTACCCCCCATTGAATCAGCAGCACCGGCAAGAGCCAACTGCACAATGTCAAAACATAGGGTCTAAGTTGTAATTATCTTTTTCTTGTATTTCTGCTTGTCCGGTATCACACCACGTACCCCGCCCTTGGGATTTTCCATATCACCCTTGTATCTCGGGATCATATGAATGTGGGCATGCGGCACAGACTGACCAGCTGTTTCGCCGATATTTACACCAATGTTGTAACCATCCGGATTGTACTTCTGATCGATAATGATTTTCATTTCATCGGCCAGTACCCAGATAGCCGCTTTTTCCTCCGTGGTCGCCTGAAAATATTCACTAACATGCCGGTGCGGGATAATCAGGCAATGACCACGGTTAACCGGGTAGTTGTCATAGCGGACAAAAGCCAGCTCATTTTTGATGACAATATTAGGCCTGGTGCAAAAGGGACACTGCGGGTACTCTGACATGTCCGTTGATTTCCTGGTGAGGGAGGCTGATAAGGGATGCGAACAAGGCACTTTTCCTAACCGGTGCTCAATAATCGTTCGTATTCAAGGTGTGACAACAGGCGCATAGCCTAGGAGGCTGTCCGAGAATGGGGGTCGTAGCAGGGGCAAGGCTGGCTGAGCTGGAATTTTCGATTAAATTAAGGCGAAATGTGGGCATATTTAACGAATTTAATCGGGAAATCTGGCCCATTTGGCTTTCCCGCAGTAGGTTCTCTATTCTCGAACAGGTTCCTAGCGAAGTCACGGTTGTCGCAATGCCAAAGGCAGACGATCAGGCAAGTCGGATGGAGAAGTATGTCAGTAGCATATCATGAATATCGTGATCACTGGCTCTATTCAGATTGATGTTCATCTCTTTTTAGGATGATTGGAAATGGATTTCCCATCAACATGGCATTTCCCCTCAGGAATCACCCTCCTTACTCTGTAAATCTGGTTCACTATCACAAAATATACAAGATATTGCAGAATATTGGAATATAGCCCGGATGTTTCATAAATTACACACGCCCTCGCTTGATCCTTGTTTCCACAAGAAATTTTGCTCAGTTGGCCGTAATCGTGGATACGTCGCTCCTTCGCATAATCTCTTGTGGCAACAAATCTCTACGCGATCATCGTGCAAATTCATGAAATATCCGGGATAGTAACTGGCTAACTTGAGCGTCGAGTTTAATCAAAATGCCCGGCCCAAAATGGCTTTCCCTCGTTACGGCTCCTATTCTCGGACAGCCTCCTAGATTCGGGCGGCCTCCACGGCCTCGCTGACCTCCAGCCAGGCCTCTTCGGCCTGCGCCAAGGCTCGGTCGAGGTTGGTCTTTTGCTGTAACAACTCTTTGAGTTTTGGTTTTTCTTTTTCTTCATAGATCGACGGGTCTGCAAGGGTCTGTTCCAAGCTGTCCCGCTTTATGCTTAATCGGTCGATGTCCGTTTCCAGTGTTTTTGCCTTATGGCGTAGGGGCTGCAGTGCTCGGCGTTGTTCGGCCTTTGCCTTTCGGCGTGCTTTGCGCGCTGCGGCGCTGTTTTGGGTTGCCTCGGCGGATACGCCGGGAGTGAATATTCGGCGCTGTTCCGATAACCAGCGTGGATAGTCGTCGAGATCGCCCGGAAAGGGGCTGACTTTACCGTCGTGGACCATCAGCAGTTCGTCCGTTACCGTGCGCAGCAGATGCCGGTCGTGGGAAACCAGCACCATGGCCCCGCCGAAGTCCTGCAGGGCCATGGTCAGGGCATGACGCATCTCCAGGTCAAGGTGATTGGTGGGCTCGTCCAGCAGCAATAGGTTGGGTCGCTGATAGACCAGCAGGGCGAGCACCAGCCTGGCCTTCTCGCCACCGGAAAAGGGGGCCACCGATTCTCCTACCTGGTCGCCTCCAAATCCGAATCCTCCCAGATAGTTACGTAGTTTCTGTTCGCTGGCGTGGTGGTCTAAACGTTGCAGGTGTAGCAGGGGAGTGGCTTGTGCATCCAGTTGTTCCAGTTGATGTTGTGCAAAGTACCCTATCGCCAGGTCTGGGGCCGCCTCACACCGTCCTTTAAGCGCTTTCAGTGATCCGGCCAACAGTTTGACCAAGGTTGATTTGCCGGCGCCATTGTGACCCAGTAGGCCGATACGATGACCCGGCAGGAGGTTGAGATTTATGTTCTTTATCACGGGCCTATCCGTGTACCCTACCGCCAGGTTCTCGAGCCGTAACAGGGGGTTGGGTAGTCTTTCGGGGGGAGGGAATTCGAAGTGAAATTGAGAATCTATATGCGCGGGGGCAATAAGCTCCATGCGCTGCAGTGCCTTGAGTCGACTTTGTGCCTGCCTGGCCTTGGTGGCTTTGGCGCGGAAGCGGTCTACAAATTGTTGGATATGGCGGACTTCACGCTGCTGCCTCTCATAGGCTGACTGCTGGTTGGCTAATTGGGCCGCCCTTTGGGTCTCGAAAGCTGAATAGTTGCCCGCGTATAAGGTCATCCCCCGGTGCTCAATGTGGGCGATGTGGTCGGTGACGCGATCGAGAAAATCCCGATCGTGGGAGATCAGAAGTAGGGTTCCGGTATAAACCCGCAGCCAGTCTTCAAGCCAGATGAGTGCATCAAGATCCAGATGATTGGTGGGCTCATCGAGCAACAGCAGGTCGGATCGGCACATCAGGGCGCGGGCCAGATTCAAGCGTACCCGCCACCCGCCGGAAAGGGTTTTTACCGGCACCTCGTCCTGATCCGCTCTAAACCCCAAGCCGTGCATCAGCTGCGCGGCGCGCGAGCGGGCGGTGTAACCGTCTATTGCCTCGAGTTGATCATGCCATCTGGCCTGTTCATGACCGTCTTGTCGAGTCTGTGCCCTGCTCAGGGATTGCTGTACTGTGCGCAGTTCCTGGTCCCCGTCCATGACCCATTCGATGGCCGGGGTGGATACTGCTGCTGTCTCCTGTGCAAGATGGGCGATGCTCAGCTTGGTCGGCATGGACAGGTCCCCGGTATCGGGCTGTAGCCGGCCACGGATAAGTTCGAACAGGCTGGACTTGCCGGTTCCGTTGGCGCCGGTGATGCCGACCTTATTGCCGGCGTAAATGATGAAACTGACGTCTTCGAGTAGTAGCCTTGGACCGCGGCGAAGGGCGAAATTAGAAAAGTTCAGCACGACGGTTTGAAAAATGATCTTGAATGATTCTGCATCGGTAGAATGAGGTAATTGACAAATTTAATTTATTTATGTTTCCTGTATTTGGACGTCGACGGCCTGGTCCTTGATAAGGGTGATGGCCGCACTGCGTTCCGATGTGCTTGCAAACATCGTACTGGTACCGACGATTTGTCCATTTGCGGCTTTCAGGTTGAAGAAGAACTTACCGTTCTTGGATTCTTTGAGTTCGTAACGTTGCTCGTTCTGACAATTATTTTGTACCGAAGCGATACCGTTACGGGCACTTTTTTTGGCCTTGTAATTCTCGCTTTTCAGTAATGTCTTGCCCTTGTCATTTACAAAGGCGAAGCTGAAAGGTTCCTTAGCCTGACTCTTTCTTAAAAGGACTTTCATTTGTTTTCCCTAAGTTTGTATTGTGTGCGAAGTGGTTGATAGGCTGCGGCCATATTGAAATGCTGCCGCCTCAGATCGCCAAAGCCCTACTGTCTCATAATTAAGGTGATTTTTCCCTTGTTTTGATGCAATGAATCATATTCTCTATCGAAAGTGATGACGCTAGGAGGCTGTCCGAGAATAGGGGCCGTAGCGAGGGAAAGCTATTTTGATCTAGATTTTTCAATTAAATAAGGCGAATATTGGGCATATTTAACGAATTTA
>JAAEPA010000620.1 GCA_024222475.1 Gammaproteobacteria bacterium
GCATTTTTTATATCTTCCATATACACAGGGCGGTCTTTGTTTGCAGCCAGAAAGGCCGCATTGAGCGCAATGTTTCTAATATTACCTCCCGCAATATTCAGTCTGGAAAGCCTCTGGAAATTCAGGCCTTCTGTTGGAGTCTTCCCGGGAAAAACCCGCTGCCATATTTCTCCGCGCTGCCCGGCATCCGGGAAAGGAAATTGGATGACAAAACGAATACGTCTTAGAAATGCCGTGTCAAGCGAACTCTTCTGGTTTGTTGTAAGAATGGCAAGACCTCTATACGCCTCCATTCGCTGAAGCAGGTAGCTAACCTCAATATTGGCGTATCGGTCATGACTATCCTTGATCTCGCTGCGCTTTCCAAACAGGGCGTCAGCCTCATCAAAAAGGAGTATCGACCCTCCCTGTTCCGCCGCGTCAAAGACCCTGCGTAACTGCTTTTCAGTTTCACCGATATATTTGCTGACTACTGAGCTGAGATCAATACGGTAAAGATCAAGACGAAGTTCATTGGCCAACACCTCAGCGGCCATTGTCTTACCTGTGCCACTAGGCCCGGAAAACAGGGCAGAAATTCCAAGCCCTCTGTCGCTCTTCTCAGCAAAGCCCCACTCTTCGTAAACCCTGGCCTGATGTCGTAGATGGGTAACAATTTCAAGTAGTATTTTCTTCTGCTGGTCCGGCAATACCAGATCACCCCATCCGGCCTTGACCCTGATGCGTTGCACCAGGTCATCAAGGTTCGGTCGTGCCTGGTTAAGACAGGCATTCCAGAGAACCTCTTTAAGGTTATCAGGAAGGCTATCCGGCGAAGACGACTCTTTTTCTTCTTCTTTCATACATGCGCCGACTACTTCGGCGCCGGCTGCTCTAATAGCCGAATTGCTCAATCGAAACTGCGTGACGATCGGGGTCAGTTGGCCGTTTAACCTGGAAGCTAGTGGACCCAGGGACTTATTCCAAAGCGCCAGCTGTTCAGATAGATCAGGCATTTTAACATCAAGATTTATTGCCATCCGCCCGCCAAAGGAGAGAGGGGTTCTTGTATTCACAATAAGAATATCCCTAACATGACGAACAAGGCCTTGTAACTTCAGGAGGTTATCCGGGCTTTCGATATTGTCGTACTCAAACAAAAGGGCGCCACCGCTTAAAGCTGTCTCACGTTCCCAGAGCCTGATCAGAGCAGCGCGTTCAACTGCATCAGAAGGCAAACTGGAAATCGCAAATGAATATAGACGTAGCCCATGCTGCCTGCATCCAGCTACAGCAATTGATCTCTTTAACTGTGGATCGATACCGCAAAGTTGAATTACCGGCAAATCCCCCGAATAGAATTTCCCTGTCCTTATTTCAACAAAACGTTTTACCAGGTCCATGTGTGACGGACTGAGTTCACAGGTCTGCTCAACCGGATGAAGTATCGCATGCAACCGTTCATCAAGATGCGTAACTCCATTTAAATAATTCAAAATCCGCTCATCTATTCTAAGCTGGCTCGAAGTCAGGCTATCTCCCGGCCTCAATTCGATCATTTTCCAGTAACGTAAAGGTGCATCGGGCGTTAAAGCGCTCCAGTGGGCGCCTGGCAAGGTTGAAAGGGCGAGGCTGAATGTGGGAGACCTATGTATTGCATCCGAATTGTACCTGGCACATGCATTGGCGATGCGCGAATCGAGTTCCACACCAGCGCATAACAACAATATATCCCTTTCAAAATTTGACAGACCGAATGTCGCTGCCAGCGTATCCAGCGCTGAGGGCCCTGGAAGAGCATTGCGGATTTGGTCGCCTTCTTCCAAGAGCGACACATTGGACGCTTCTTTATTGTGAGCATCCTTTTCATCACTCTTCAATTTACGTTCGAGCGCCTCTCGTACAATGGCTATCGACGTCATGAGGTAGCGTTTGTTCACCTCAAACCAGTCTGTTTTCGTTTCGTTTTTTTCGTTTATCATGGAAGTGTAAGCCTCGGTTCGATGTATTGATTAAATGTCGGGCTAAGTGTGTTTGTGTCACGTACCGGAACACTCTGAGCGCCGTCCACTTGCACACGTACGATGAAACCCCCGGCATTGAGCACATCGTCCGGTATAGTGAAGACAACGTCACTTCCTGCGGTTGCCCGCGCATCAGCCAGGATACTGAACCCTGCAGGATCGGTAGTGTTCCCGAATTCATTCAGTATCAACACCACACGCTGATGTGCGCCTACTTCCGGGTCGAGTGTAACAGTAACGGTTCTAAAGTTGCCATTCGGATCAATCTGCAGCGGCGAAAGCACTATATCGTAGGC
>JAAEPA010000621.1 GCA_024222475.1 Gammaproteobacteria bacterium
AAAAAGTAGATAGCTGCGGCGCTGAGACCGGCCAAAAAGCGGTCGCTCAACGAATCCGGCGGGCACATGGCCATGGTGCTCGGTCCCAATTCTATGTTGATGGAACTGCCGTCGGTAGTGTAGGTGCCGCTTACCTGGTTGCAGTCGGCTTTTAAGGCCACCTGTCCATCGGCCATAAATTGGGCGGTATAGTTGGCGGGATTGTCGGGTGCAGCAAGGCTGTCATCGTTCATCGATGTTTTTTGCCATTCCCACACCGGGCCAACCAGTTGATTATCAGGCGTGCTTGCCTCTGTACCCGGTGCGGTCTCGCCCGCAGCGCCGGAGATGCACAACAGCCAGCCGGGTTCAATCAAATCGGCGTTAGCAATGTCGGCAAACTGCTCGCCCGTTTGGGCGTTGGTGGCCTCTACAATTATGGGATAAGCCAGCACGTCGTTAAGATATTTCTCGGATATTTTACTCAGCCAATCGCCGGCCTGCACGATGTATTCAACATCGCATTGGGCCGGTTCTTGGGCCTGAGTGTTGCGCGGCAGCCAAATTGCCGCCAGGGTGAATATGGCTAGGACAAATATTAGTTTTTTCATTGGTTTTCTCCCTTCAAAGATAACAGTTTGCGGGAACCGCCCTGGTGGTTGCCGAGAGCAGGTCTGAAACTTGTTCCTGTTTATGTTTTATAGCCTCAAGGCGAGCGCCCATAACCAGGAATCTGGTTTCGATTACCATAGGCCCCACCAGTATAACTGGTGATATCAGCCAAGAACATGAGACCTATCCAGATCCAATCAAAGCCAGTCACGCCACCGGGCGCAACGATGACGTACATCAACGTAGTCCACGGCAGGAAAAGGAAGCCCAGAAAAGGCCAGATGAAACTATCAAAGGCTGCTTGCCAACGCAATGGCTGCATAAGCCACCACAGCAAAATAACCAGCCGGGGGCCAAAGAGTACTAACGACGTAAATAAACAACACATAGTTTTTCTCCTTATATTCGTTACTTAGGATTGAGAATTAATTGACTTTCTCATTAGAGCTAGAAATCCCAGCTAATTTGGCGGTAAAATGGGGAAGTT
>JAAEPA010000622.1 GCA_024222475.1 Gammaproteobacteria bacterium
CTTCTCCCTTATTTTCAAACAGAAGAACGACAACAGAACCAGAAATTGAATACGATATTCGTATATCCCCCGTTATCTCCGTGGCAGAATCAACTATCTTCAACTGTCTTTTAGCATCAATGAATGAACACGCAGGAAGTAGTAGCAATGAAGCGGCTAAACAAAGTGGAATAATTGATAAAAGTGATGACAATCTAAACATCTTCATATTCTACAGCCCATAGAGTTATACCTGAGTAGCAATAGTGTCAGGAGTATGAGAGGGGGCAGTATCGATTGAATTCTACCCCCATGTTACGTTTAATACTGATATAGGGTAACCCCACTAACAAATCCCGTGATCCATTCGGATCAATTTAAATTCATCCCCGTGTAGATATTGAGATAGAGAGGCAGAAAAAAGGTCGGTCATCCCTATGTTATTGTGGTACGTGCAAACGAAATCACACAACAGGAGGAGACCGACCTATGACTCGTATATTGCCAGAAATTGCTACCTTAGAGCAACATCAACAACAAGTTCTGAATGATCCTGATGCCTACCGTCCGGCATGCTGCCCACATTGTGGTAAGTCGGGTCTCCATCATCATGGTTATTATGAACGCAATGCGCCCAAAGGAGAGGGGATTGCCTTTTTACTCAGGGCGTTATTCATTCTTCGTTTCTTTTGTCCTGGGTGCCGTCGCAGCTGTTCACGCCTGCCGGGTTGTCTATCTCCCAGGCGCCACTATTGGTGGAAAAGCCAGCAGGAAGTTCTGGAATTACTGATAGCTGGCCACTCGATCTATGGGGTGGCACAGCAGAAGTGGCCCTATTATCGCACCGTCAGGCGATGGTGGAAACGGCTGGAAACCTGTTTTGAGCAACATGCCCTATCTCTTCGTAGTCGTTTTCCTGATCTGGGGCGCAGCGTGGACTGGAAAGATTTTTGGTCACAAAGTTTTTCGATCATGACTCTAGCGCAAGTCATGGGCTGGTTGGATCATGACGGGGTCTATGTACCGTGATGTTTTGAAGTGAAGCCGTTGTGGGATGCGAAGAAGCGAGAGATACCGTCATCCCACAGACCTTGCCCATTGAGATGATCGGGCTGTTGGGTTCTCCTGTTTGTCCTTTTCAAAACCTTAGGAGAACCCAATGAAAGTCGTTCATCCTGTCGCCCTGTTCCGCAGCACTGTGCTCGGATCGCTGATCAGTCGTGATCAATTGCCGCGCGGTGATCTCAAATCAACCATCCAGAAGCTGGCTTCGCATCGCTATAACATCCCCGGTTCCCGCAACAACCATTTGAGCGAGAAAACGATTGAAGCCTGGTACTATGCCTGGCGTCGAGGTGGAATCGAGGCGCTCACCCCCAGGCCGCGTTCGGATCGTGGACAATCGAAGATCTCCCCCAAACACCAGGAAGCCATTCTTGCTACCAAACGTGAGAATCCGCGTCGTTCTATCGATCGTGTCATTCGTTTACTGGAACGTCGAGGTCAGGTTGCCAAAGGAGAATTGAAACGCGCCTCTGTTCATCGCTTGCTACAGACGCATGGGTTATCGCGCCCGAGTGGGTGCACCGGTGAAGCGGAGGAACATCGCGCCTATCTGGCCGAATATGCCGGTGATATCTGGTATGGCGATGTCATGCACGGCCCACGGGTACCGGTGAACGGCCAATTGCGTAAAGTTTACCTGGTTTCACTGATGGATGATGCTTCACGGCTGATTGCCCATAGTGCCTTTTGCACCGGCGAAACGGCACTGGATATTGAGGGTGTGCTGAAGCAGGCGATTCTCAAGCGAGGTTTGCCAAAAAAATTAGTGATTGATAATGGTTCGGCTTATCGCGCCAAAACGCTACAGCAAGTTTGCCTCCGCCTGGGTATCCACCTGGTCTATTGCCGCCCTTATGCACCCGAGGGAAAGGGGAAGTTGGAAAGATGGCACCGTACCTTCCGGGATCATTTTCTCAGTGAACTGGATCACTCCCGGCTGAGTGACCTGAGCGATCTCAATGCGCGCCTGTGGGCCTGGATTGAAACCATCTATCACCGCTCACCTCACAGCGGTCACGGTCTCGATGGCGATACGCCATTACAGCGTTATCAACGGGATTTAGCGCGCATACGCACCCTGGGTATGCTGGCGGAACAGATCGATGAACTGTTCTACCATCGTGTTGAGCGCAAAGTGCGCAAGGATGGCACGGTCTCCTATCAGGGTGAGCATTTTGAAGTCCCCTACGAGCTATCCGGCAAACAGGTGGTGCTGGTGGTTGACCCGCACATTCAGCAGGTGCTCGGCGTAGAAAACGACAAGGGGGAACCACTGGGAGCTGCCACGCCCCTGGATGTTGTGGCTAATGTGAACCGCAAACGGCGTAAAGTTCAACCCAAACAGGCATCCGTTGTGTCTGATCCCGATGCAGACAATGAAGTGGAGTTGGCCTACCGCCAATATCATCACAACAGGGAGGAAAAGTAATGGTATTACAACACTTTGGTCTGAAACATTTTCCTCTGGGAAAGGAAAATACCGAACTGTGGGATGATGGTAGCCTGACCCACCTCGACGAGCGGTTCCAGTGGCTGTTGAATAGCCCGGGTGTCGGACTGCTAACCGGTGAAGCCGGTATCGGCAAAACCGCTGCACTACGCCGACTAACGCATCGTCTCAATCCCCACCGTTATCAAGTGATCTATCTGGCAGAGACTGACTTTGGTCGCCTTGATCTGTATCGTTCTCTGGCGCTGGCCTTCGGGCTGGAGCCTGCCTATCGGCGTGCAGCTTTGTGGCGTGATATCAAAGCGCGTATCCAGGAGTTAGCCGATGGCAAAGGCATTGTGCCCTTATGGATTATCGATGAAGCACAAAATCTTCCGCCAGAGTTCTTTCGAGATCTACCGGCCTTTCTGAACTTTGCTTTTGACTCTCGCGACCTGATGGTGGTCTGGTTACTCGGCCACCCGGGACTCGCGCGGACACTGGAACGTGCACCCTATGCAGCACTGGCCAGTCGAATACAGGTACGCCTGCAATTAACCCCCATCATTGAAAGAGAACGATTTGGCGATCTCATCGAACACGCCTTCAAGCAAGTCGGCGCACAGCATACCCTGCTGTCAGACTCCGGTGTTGAGTTGTTACGCCAAGCCTCTCAGGGATTGCCTCGACAAGCCGGACGCATTCTGAAAACCAGCATGCAACTGGCCGTACCCAAAGGACTCAATCACCTGCCTGATGATCTCATCCAACAAGCCATCGAGGAATTATTATGAAACCTGCTCCTGTCCTTCAGTTACCGGAACATTTACACCCAGAAACGACCTTAGCCTTGTTTGAGTTCTTCAGTGAGATGACCGACTTCGTATGGAAAAAGTACGAAACAGAATTGGTCGATCAAATCCTCCGTGAGGAAATTAACAGCACACCTCGTGCTCAGGCAGAAATCGAATACTTCGACGATATTGAGTTCTAACCCCACGAAATTTCCCGGGCTGATTCAGGTTTAGGTACTTCCTGTTTCACCCCGGGATTTTTGATTATAAACATTCTGAAATAGGTCGAGCTAAACCCCCTTTATCAGTGCGAAACGTAACAGTGGCATTTGTTGAAACCTGGCCTTTTTCTCTATCTCCCATTTGCTGCTCCTAAATTTGGAACTGGCGTCAACAGTTAATTC
>JAAEPA010000623.1 GCA_024222475.1 Gammaproteobacteria bacterium
CCAGACCCTTCAGGATGACAGCAAGGTCTAAGCTCCGATCCCCGGAGACGGCCTGCCATATGGCGATCGCCCGCTGATACAGGCGGGCGCATTCCACAATTCTGGGTTAAGTGTAAGCTTCTTGAACAAACGTATTTGCCATGTTTTTCAACATGTTCCATCGTCCCGCCTTCCAATAGCAACGCAGAAGAAGTATAGCCTCTGCATTTTTCTTGCACCAAAATAGACAAGGTCCTTTGAGGCGTAGATTGACTACACGCCGAATCGCGCTTTCCACACTCCCACTACCGATTGGCATCTTGAGTGCGCGTAACTGCGCGTAGGCCATCCGAGCGCTATGTTTCACAAAGTACTCCATCTGGGTTCGAATCGCTTTACTGCTGCGGCCGCGGCAGAACGCTTTAACAGCGCAAACAACCTTGTCAACATGGCCTTGCAGTAAAAGTTTGCGATGCTTACGCACCCAACTCTTACGTTGTTTCAAAGGCCAACCCTTGCGTAGAGAGGCCACCTTTCCCAAATGCTCTACAGCATGATAGAAATCAATCAACTGATGAACTTGATATGAAGCTAATCCCAACCTCTTTATCAAGTCTGGAACCCTGTTCCAGATCCACGGGGCACCGTCTGCAATGAAAAGAATTCGATCTGCCTCTGAGAGGTTAAGCTGGCTGAGGTAGGCGTGTAAGAGCTTGAACATCGCATCGGGGCCCTGGATCAGTGCATCGATAATCGGCATAAAACTGCGATCAAGCTTTCCCTCGGCATCCACCACATAGATGATAAACAACTTGGGTTCGCGCCATGCCCCACGGTATCGGTTGCGTCCCTTCGCCGTTTTTTTGCCGCGCTTTTTCTCCCGTATGCGAGTTCGCCCACCATCGGCACTAATGGCTACTTTACGCCCAGCAACTCCTGGGCCAAAGTCCAACTCCATCATTCGTTGTGCCATTCGAGCGCGTTCAGCAAATCGATAGGCAATTTGTCTCACCGTTTTAATGTTGAGAACAACTCCTCGCTCCGCCAATACTTGCCTTGCCTCTTCCAGTGACCCCAGCATTCCCGCGAACATACTTATTTCTGAGGCTAATCCGGGTGTACAGCGTTCGTGGATGCCTAGCACCAATAACCCAGGATAAAGCCCCGGATAACGCCTCTTTCCCCGACGATTCCCTTTCCTGGTGAAATAGCTGATTTGTACAGTAACCTCACATCCAAAGCAGGTGCGCAGTCGTACCTTGACCTTCCCTTTGTCTACCATCTTGTAGGGAAGAGCCAGTAAGATTTGCTGCTGAGCTTCGCAGATTTCCTCTGAATCTATCGAATGCTGAATCTGCTTTTCCGCTATAAGACCGCACAGTTCATGTGCATGCTTGAGAAGATCCCTTTCCAGTTCTTCATGTTCCTCTGGCGTGGTGACTATTTGGGGGTTATTCTCGCGCTCGAGGATTGCTTCTATTTTCTCGGCAATTTCCGGTCTACATTTGAATTGTACTGTTACTGGCTCTGCGTTATTCATTCAGGATCCTTCGTGGGTAAATTAACACCCGCTTATCATGAATGATTTGTTTGCTTTTGTCCCGCAATTTCTCAGCCTATCACAGAAATCCTAAGAAGTTTTGCCCAGAAAATGGGATCGCGCCCGACTGTCTCTTTGTCAGTTCCTCCGAGTTTATCAACGAGCAAATCAAGTCATGCCCTGGAATACCTTCTATCAATCTAATTCCACTCATCATAAAACCCTAAACTTTTTAAC
>JAAEPA010000624.1 GCA_024222475.1 Gammaproteobacteria bacterium
GCAAATAATGTCATCGCACTATGGCTGACCGATTCGGCTTTCGAAAATGCGGGGCCTTTCTGGATGCCAGTGGTGAATGGCTCAGGTGATGATGATATCCTGTGGTACTTCAATGGTGGTGGTACTTACGACGGTTGGTACATCGGAGGAGTCATGGCACTTAAAGATCGCCTCAGCGACCCAACCTATTCGATTGCGGCGCTGGCAGTGCCTGGCGACATGGGAAATATCAGCCCTGAAGGGATTGTGGAGGTGGTAGCAGGCGGAGACCAGGAATTCGATCTTACTCCTCTCTCTGATGATTATATATTGGTTGGGCTTCTGGTCGATGGCTCTGATGAGATAGATGATTGCCGGACATCCGGAGGGAACTGTACTAAAACAACGACTGGATGGAAATATACCTTTTCGGACGTCAGCGTACACCATACTATTCAGGCGATTTTCTGTTATTGTTATGATGTTGAATCTCATGGGCACGAGGATGATGAGCATCATGGGGAATATGCGTGCCCGACCTTATCGATTGATGCCAGTGCAGAGTCTGGCGGCAGCATCGTACCTTTCGGGGATGTGAAAGTAGAGCATGGGGGCGATCGGACGTTCAGCATTATCCCTGAAGCGGGATTCCGCACCAAAGAAGTAATCGTGGACGGGAAAACGATAGGCCCCGCGCCCACGTACGCGTTTGAAGATGTCA
>JAAEPA010000625.1 GCA_024222475.1 Gammaproteobacteria bacterium
GGAATAGTCAGCAGACGACCGTGGACCGGACTCAGAGCCGGGTTGCCACGTCGAGCGGTTTGCTGTCTGTGCGCCAAGCGGCGCAAGCAAGGAAGGATGTGCGGTTCAGCGCATTGCTGCATCACATTACGGTTGAGTTACTGGAGCAGAGCTATTTTGTATTAAAGCAGAAGGCCGCACCGGGAATCGATGGTGTGAGTTGGCAAGCCTACGGCGAAGGTCTCAACGAATCGCTCAAAGATCTGCACCAACGGATACACCGGGGAAGCTACCGAGCCAAACCCGCCAGACGGACGATGATCCCGAAGGCCGATGGCACGGAGCGGCCGCTAAGTATCCTGTGTCTGGAGGACAAGATTGTCCAACAGGCGGTGGTGTACGTTCTTGAGGCGATTTATGAGCCTGAGTTTCTGGGGTTTTCGTATGGGTTCCGACGCGGACGCAGCCAGCACGATGCGCTGGATGCACTAAGTGCCGGGATCTATCGAAAGCGTGTGAACTGGGTGTTGGATGCAGATATCCAGGGGTTCTTCGATGCCATGGAGCATGACTGGATACTGCGTTTTCTCCGACACCGGATTGCGGACAAGCGTCTGCTGCGTCTCATCACGAAGTGGTTGAAGGTCGGGACGATCCACGAAGGCCGACACGAACTGAGTAGTCGGGGTACGCCTCAGGGTGCGGTGATCTCACCGATTCTGGCAAACGTGTACCTGCACTATGTGTTCGATCTGTGGGCCAACCGCTGGCGGCAAGAAAAAGCGTCAGGGGATGTGCTTATGATCCGCTATGCGGACGATATAGTTCTGGGCTTTGAGCACGAGGGTGAGGCAAGGGCTCTTCTTGCCGAGATGCGGGAACGGCTGCAGATGTTTGGCCTAACTTTGCACCCGGAGAAAACCCGGCTGATCCAGTTTGGACGCCGGGCGATCAATGACAGAAAGCGACAGGGCTTGGGTAGGCCGGAGACATTTGATTTTCTTGGCTTTACCCACTTCTGCACGTACTCGCGTACACAGGGTACGTTTGTCATCGGGCGCAAGACCATCAGGAAACGAATGCGTGCGCAATTGCTGTTCATCAAGCAGGAGTTGCGCCGTCGACTGCACGACTCGATCTACGAGACCGGTATGTGGTTACGCCGGGTGCTGCAAGGTTATCTCAATTACTTTGCGGTCTCGGGTAACGATCGGAGTTTGTGGAGATTCTACAATGCTGTTCGTTGCTATTGGCTGAAGGCGCTGCGGCGTCGCAGCCAAAAGGCGTTCCTCAGCTGGTCACGGTTCATGCGTTTGACCGGTGGTTTCTTTCCGCGTATACGTGTTTTGCATCCTCTTCCTTTAACCCGCTTTGACGCCCGAACCCGAAGGAGGAGCCCGGTGCGTTAGTAGCGCACGCCGGGATCTGTACGGGGGGTGTTGGGTAACCGACATTTCTACCGTGACC
>JAAEPA010000626.1 GCA_024222475.1 Gammaproteobacteria bacterium
CGAGCCGGTGAGCTCAGGGCACAGCTCGAAGGCTTGCAGGCGCAGTTCGCGAAAGTGGTTCGGCAGACGCCGAAGAGGAGAACACCAAGGCCGAAAGCGCCTGATAAGAAGTCTTGAACGCTTTGGAAAGCAGCCTGAAGCCCAATGGAACAAAAGATGACTGTAAGACTGGGGGGTTTCAGGAACCGACGATTAAAATGTTTGTGCGAACGTGGGGACCGAAGCAGGATAGCGACGTATTTGGTGGATAAAGTCGAGCGTATTGTGTTCTGGTTGGACAACGCGCTGGTGATTGAGGGCGTGGATTTCCCGGCTATCGGCTTCATCGCCTGAAAGGCGATCTCAAGGGTTTCTGGCGCTCTAATCTCGATTCTCGCAGAGCTGAGTGTGGCGAAAGTCGTACCATTCCCCACTGAGCTTGAGCAGAGAAGGCCCGGTTTTCCTTAGTTTTCGGGTTTCACCCTTCAACCAGGGAAAATCCGGTTGTCGATTTCGCAGGGTAGGGGGGTTGTAAGCCCAAACCCCAGAAAATTCCGTCAGTCCAAATCTAGCCCTGCCACGATCGCATCCAGGCCACTGGCATAGTACCGAGGCCCTCATGAAGCCACCGCGAAAGCCCAATAATATTGCTATATGGCCAATTTGAA
>JAAEPA010000627.1 GCA_024222475.1 Gammaproteobacteria bacterium
GCTGCGCGCCAAGGCCGAGAGAACCATCGAAGCGCTTTGGAATGCCGTCGGAGACCTCATCAGCCTCTTCAAACCAAACGAATGTGAAAACTACTTCACCGCAGCAGGCTATGAACCTTGTTAAACTGGACGCGCTCTAGTGTCCGGTTACCATCGTGCATTAAGGCATTTGAGTAATTTTCTAGTGGACACGCTCTAGCCTTAGTCGAATTTGACGTCGCCACCGCTGGAGACATCCATGTCGGTAACCTTGGGTTGGCCGGCGACGCTAAGTCGGCCGCCACTTGAAACTTCGATCTCTATTGTGCGGCTTACAAATGCCGATACCTTAGATCCACTTGTGACTCTCACCCGAGCCGCTTCACACCTCAGGTCACCAAGCCGCAATCGCGCGCCACCAGTCGCAACGGCATCGAGGTTCCTGCAACTGCCAGAAGCATCCATCGACGCCCCACCGGATGTCTGTCCCGTAAATACATCTACTTCAATATCAAGGAGTGTCAGTTGCGCGCCGTTTAATGATGCCGTTTCCAGTGACTTCCCGGTTATCGCAGAGGCTTCTACCCTCGCCCCCGAATCAACTTCAATTCCCGATACGATTGGTGCGACGATGTAAGCCGTGATCTCCGGTCCCCCCCACATCCAGTCTTTGCTCAATCCGAGCAGGCCACGGCTCAAGGCGATCTTCAATCGGCTTCCGCTGACGTTGACTTTGAGTTCCTCAAAATGCTCTGGGTTTTTTGAATCTACTTTCACCGAGAATTCATCACCGATGCTGATTTCTGCGCGGATACCTGTAGACACTTCGATCTGATCAAAGTCGGAAATATCGAAAGTACGTGTTTCCGCATTCGAGGCGCTGACCATAAAAGCAGTCGCGAGGGCGCCTGCGAGTGAGATGATGTGCATTCGCTGACTACCTAACTGAATCCAAGTGCGCCGGTGCCGGCAATATCGAGGCGGCAATACTAGTTCGCTCTTCATGCCGGAGCAATGATCCAAATCAATAGCCAGTAATGGCGCTCCTAATGTGCGAGGGATTCGATCCCATGGATTGGGCTATCCCAAATGGGCATATGACGCCGGACCCAGTGCGCTTCGGGAGTCAAATGTCGAAGGGGCGAAATCGCGCAAGTTCTGCCCGGCTTGCCAAGTTGAAATCGCTGCTACGGGCCAAGGCAGAGAGAACCATCAAAGCGCTGTGGAATGCCGTCGGCGACCTCATCAGCCTCTTTAAACCAAACGAATGCAAAAACTATTTCGTAGCAGCAGGATATGAACCATCATAAAGTGGACACGCTCTAGGCAACATGATCTGAAGCGAGCCGCCACTGGCGTTGCCAGACGTTTGCAATATCTGAGAGGGAGATTCTGCTAGTAGGTGAGGCTGGGAAGGCGCACAGAAATCGGCACACCACATTGAGAAGGAACTTAAGGGCGAACTCGGTCCGTGGGATGATGTCGAGTGGGGGATGATCCTTGGCAAAATTTCGGCTTTGCGTTGGGTTCTTGGAGACGAGTGGGACATGCTCGACAACTAGATGTCACCGCTTGTCTGACCGATTACTCCGGCCAAAAATACGCATGGCACATCAAGTGATCAGGCACTATCAAATGGGGGCAACAACCGAGATTGATTCAATATAAATATTGTTGAAATATAAATGTCGCATAATATGTATTATGGAACTA
>JAAEPA010000628.1 GCA_024222475.1 Gammaproteobacteria bacterium
CAGTTCCAGTATTTCGAGCGTGCCAAAGCCAAACTACAATGGGTAATCCCGGCCACATTGCTGGCCGTGTTCTTGTTGCTTTACCTGCATCGGGGGCGGTTTAGCGATACCTTATTTGTGTTGAGCGCCATGCCCTTCGCCTTGATGGGGTCGGTCTGGCTTCTGTACGCCCTGGACTACAAACTCAGTGTTGCTGTGTGGGTAGGTATGATCGCGATGGCCGGGTTGGCGGCTGAACTCGGCTTGCTCATGCTGCACTACCTAGATCAGGCACTCAGTGAAGCCCAAGTGCGCACGCCTGACATGAGTCGAGCCCAGTTCTACGAGGAAGTGGCACGAGGAGCCGCTCAACGTATCAGGCCCATGCTGATGACCGGTCTGACCTTGTTACTGTCATTGGTCCCCGTCTTGATGAGCGATGGTACTGGTGCTGATGTGATGAAACGCATTGCGGCACCCATGGTGGGAGGAGCAGCGTCGGCGTTGATTACCGTCATGCTAGTATTTCCTGCGTTATTCGTGCTCTGGAAATTACCGCGAGCGGTGTCAAATGGGGTCACTTCCGCAGAAGAAGCTGAGGCTCAAGAGGGTTAATACAGCATTGATTTTAAAAATCAATTGATAATAAAAGGTGGTTTGGCCCGCTGTTTTGCTTCAGATGGAACCGGAATTTCCCCTCCTTGGGGAGATAGCGGCCAGGATTGCCGGAGGTTACCATGAAAACTAACCCCTACTGTCGGCGGGTACGGGTTTACCTGCTTCAATTGGATCAAGGCCAATGTTGGTTTGCGGTGCAGCCTTGGCTGGGCCTTTGTGCCCAATCATAGTCAGTATACGTGAGGCGGTCGTTTGGGCACAGGCGATGCGATCCCGCACCGAGACCCCTCCCCGGTAATTGGCCACC
>JAAEPA010000629.1 GCA_024222475.1 Gammaproteobacteria bacterium
AGTCGATGCGCTATATCCTGCGTCGGTCGTTTACGAGTGATTTTGATTTTTAGGATGCCCGTAAATCGGACATTACGGATAAAGGACGACAGGATATTATATGTCTCGCCAAGATGAACTCCAGAAACTGATTAGTGAACATAATCGCCGCTTGCAAATTCTAGAAGAACGGTTGGCTCGACAGGGTATTGAGACTCCACCCAGTGTAATAACTGAAATTGAGGATATCAAAACTGAGCTAGCCGAGCTACAGACTGAGCTAGAGGTGCTGCCAGAAATTGTCCGCCAAAATCCCTATCGCGGGCTGTCCGCTTTCCGTGAGGAGGATGCGGATGTTTTCTTTGGACGAGAGACATTCACAGCCGAACTGGTCGAGAGCGTGCAGCAAAAACCGCTGGTGGCGGTACTTGGTCCGTCTGGCAGCGGTAAATCCTCGATTGTGTTTGCCGGCTTGATACCCGCGCTGCGTCACGGCGAGAGCCAGTGGCTTATCGCCAACTTTCGCCCCGGCAGCGATCCCTTTCTGGGCCTAGCTAGCGCCTTGGTGCCGTTG
Source organism: Gammaproteobacteria bacterium (assembly GCA_024222475.1). Taxonomy (GTDB): domain Bacteria; phylum Pseudomonadota; class Gammaproteobacteria; order JAAEPA01; family JAAEPA01; genus JAAEPA01. The sequence goes on from JAAEPA010000629.1 coordinate 554, forward strand.
CTGGAGCCTGAGTTGAGCAAAATCAAACAAATTGGCGAGGCCCGTGATTTGGCCACCCGTCTAAGCAAAAAACGCTCGCCACTGTCTGATTACGTCTATAACATTCACCAGATCTATCCTGGTCACCGCCTGCTCCTTATTGCTGACCAGTTTGAAGAACTCTATACGCTAACCCAAGAGAGCGAAATCCGTGACAAATTTTTGGACCTTTTGTTAGCCACCATAGATACAAACGCAAGCGTTACCTTTACAGATTTACATCTAATCTTTACGCTACGTGCTGACTTTCTAGGTCAAGCTCTGCTCTACATCCCCTTTGGCGATGCCCTACAAGACAAAAACAAGCTGTTAAGACCAATGAACCCCGACGAGTTGAGAATGGCTATAGAAAAGCCTGCTGAGCTGCGAGGGATGACTTTTGAAGCCGGATTGGTGGAACGCGTCTTAGAAGATGTAAGAAACGAACCGGGTAATCTACCCCTGCTAGAATTCGCCCTGACCCAGTTGTGGGAGCAGCAGAGCCAGGGCGAATTGACCCACGAGGCTTACGAGGCTATCGGTCGGGTAGATGGTGCTCTTTCCCGGCACGCGGATCAGGTATTTGAAGGTCTGGATGAAGTTGAGCGACTTCGTGCGCGACGTGTTTTTGTACAGTTAGTACGTCCTGGCGAAGGCACGGTGGATACCCGTCGCCTGGCCAGGCGGAACGAACTCAGCGAGGCTGATTGGATACTGGTACAGCAGTTAGCCAGTACTCGATTGGTGGTAACAAACCTGGATCCGGACGAGCAGGAGACAACGGAAGTGGTTCACGAAGCCCTAATCCAAAGCTGGGGGCGATTGCGCGAGTGGATGAATGAAGACCGTCGCTTCCGGATCTGGCAAGAGCGTCTGCGGGCCGCTTTAAGCCAATGGCAGGTCAGTCGACAGGATGAAGGGGCGTTGCTGCGTGGCACTCCGTTGGCAAAGGCTGAAGGGTGGCTGGCCGAGCGGAAAGCCGATTTGAGTGCCATCGAACAAGAGTTCATCCAAAACAGTATTGAGCTGAGAGAGAAAGAAGAACGAATCCTCGAGGCCCAACGTCAGCGTGAACTAGAACAGCAACGTGCCTTGGCTGAGGAGCAACGACAGCGGGCCGAGGAGCAACAAGCAGCGGCCGCCAACTTACGCCAACGGGCCTTTATTGCTACGGGGGTTGGTATAATAGCGGCCATTGCTGCCCTCGTGGCCGCTTTCTTTTGGCTAGATGCCAATGAGCAGAGAGAAGCAGCTAAAGCGGAAGCTAGGAATGCTCTTAATGCACAGGCTACCGCTGAAGTCGAACGGACTGAAGCCGAACGGCAAGCCACGATTGCCCTGGCCCGCCAGTTAGTCGCTCAAGCCGACATAGCGTTTGATGAATTTAACTATGAGTTGGCTCTTTTACTGGCCATAGAAAGCGGAAAAGCCGGACGCGAGGCGAAAACAGACACATTTGAAACCTACGTTGCTTTGCGCCAAATCCTTGTGCGTCCGGGACGATCTCGCCTCATCCTGACCCACGATGCTGAGGTTACTCAAGCCATCTGGAACCAGGATGAAAGCCTGATCTTGACCAGCAGTAAGGATGATACCGCACGGGTGTGGGATGCCCGGACGGGAGAGGAACGTCTCCGCCTGCCCCACAATGCTGATGTAAATCAAGCCACCTGGAACCAGGATGAAAGCTTGATCTTAACTACGAGTGGAAGTTTCGATGGGTCTGGCGCCACAGGGGTGTGGGATGCCCGAACGGGAGAGGAAGTCCTCCGTCTGTCCCACGATGCTAATGTAAATCAAACCATCTGGAGCCAGGATGAAAGCCTAATCTTGACCACCAGTAATGATAAAACCGCACGAGTGTGGGATGCCCAGACCGGGCAGGAACGTCTCATCCTGACCCACGATGCTAATGTAAATCAAGCCACCTGGAACCAGGATGAAAGCCTAATCTTGACCAGCAGTGATGATAAAACCGCACAAGTATGGGATGCCCAAACCGGGCAGGAAGTCCTCCGTCTCACCCACGCCGATTCTGTCTGGCAAGCGATCTGGAACCAGGATGAAAGCCTGGTCTTGACCAGCAGTAGGGATAAGACCGTGCGGGTGTGGGATGCCCAAACCGGGCAAGAACGCCTCCGCCTACCCTATGACACTGGTGTCAGTCAAGCCGCTTGGAACCAAGATGAGAGTCTGATCTTGTCCTGGAGTTGGGATGGCACCGTGCGGGTGTGGGATGCCCAAACCGGGCAAGAACGCCTCCGCCTCGCCCACGACACTGGTGTTACTCAAGCCGCATGGAACCAAGATGAAAGTCTGATCTTGACCAGCAGTAATGATAAAACCGCACGGGTGTGGGATGCCCAGACCGGGCATGAACGCCTCATCCTGACCCACGATGCTGAGGTAAATCAAGCCACCTGGAACCAGGATGAAAGCCTGATTCTGTCCAGCAGTTGGGATAAGACCGCACGGGTGTGGGACGCCCAGACCGGGCAAGAACGCCTCCGTCTGGTCCACGATGCTAATGTTACTCAAGGCATCTGGAGCCAAGATAAAAGTCTGATCTTGACCAGCAGTGGAGGTTTTTTTGAGCCTGGCACCGTGCGGGTGTGGGATGCCCAAACCGGGCAAGAACGCCTCCGCCTCACCCACGACACCGGTGTTACTCAAGCCATCTGGAACCAGGATGAAAGCCTGATCTTGACCAGAAATAAGGATAACACCGTGCGGGTGTGGGATGCCCAAACCGGGCAAGAACGCCTCATCCTGACCCACGATGCTGAGGTTACTCAAGCCATCTGGAACCAGGATGAAAGCCTGATCTTGACCAGCAGTGATGATAAAACCGCACGGGTGTGGGACGCCCAGACCGGGCAAGAACGCCTCCGCCTCACCCCTGTTTGGCAAGCCACCTGGAACCAGGATGAAAGCTTGATCTTGTCCAGGAACGATGATAACACTGCACGAGTGTGGGATGCCCAAACCGGGCAAGAACGCCTCCGCCTCACCCACGACGATGTTATTTGGCAAGCCACCTGGAACCAGGATGAAAGCCTGGTCTTGACTAGCAGTGGAGGTTTTTCGGCATCTCGCACCGTGCGGGTGTGGGATGCCCAAACCGGGCAAGAACGCCTCCGCCTCACCCACGATGATTTCGTTTGGCAAGCCATCTGGAACCAGGATGAAAGCTTGATCTTGTCCTGGAGTTGGGATGACACTGTTCGGGTGTGGGATGCCCAAACCGGGCAAGAACGCCTCCGCCTCACCCACGATGATTTTGTCCTGCAAGCCACCTGGAACCAGGATGAAAGCCTGATCTTGTCCTGGGGTGCTGACACCGTGCGAGTGTGGGACGCCCAGAAGGGGACGGAACAGTTCTCTATACCTGGTAATTTTGCCATATGGAATAATGAAGAAACTTTACTACTGGTCGTGGATGGTCATGAGGTCCAACTATATTATACCCAGATGGAAGATTTGCTGGCGGCGGCCTGCAAACACGCACCCCGTAATATGACCCGCGCAGAATGGCAACGATTTATGGGCGAGCAGGAATATCGGACGACCTGCCCCTGATTTACTACAAGAATAAGCAGGGCCATCAGCAATTAATTCACTTTGATGTGACCAGATTTATAGTTAGGAACAAACCATGAACAAACTCGATCAAAAAATAAACGAACATTTCGCCGGGTTGGTGGTCAGAAAAGACTTGGTTAAAACCGTAAAAGGGAACGCAATCGTTCCGACCTATGTGCTTGAGTATCTCTTAGGGCAATATTGCGCTACCTCCGATGAAGCCAGCATCCAATCGGGCATTGAGACTGTCAAAGAGATTCTGCGCAAGCATTACGTTCATCGCAACGAAGCCAATCTGATCAAATCCACCATCCGTGAACAAGGACGGCACAAGGTCATCGATAAAATCAGCGTTATCTTGAACGAAAAAACAGACACCTATGAAGCTGCCTTTGCCAATCTGGGCATTAAACATGTGCTGGTCGATGCTGATACCGTAAAAAGACATCCCAAATTACTGGTTAGCGGGGTGTGGTGTATTGCCGATATTGAATACCAGTATATGGAAGACAGCCGGCTCGTGCCCTGGATCATGGAGTCGATAAAACCCATCCAACTCTCCCATTTTGACTTTGATCAATATTTGGAAATGCGCCAGCACTTCACCACTGAGGAGTGGATCGATCTACTCCTCCAAACGGTTGGCTTCAACCCCGAAATGTTCGGGC